>CAIUDO010000714.1 GCA_903897935.1 uncultured Pseudomonadota bacterium | reverse complement strand
GGCGGCGGCCACCGCGACGACGGGCTCCGGGACCGGCGTTGGCTCGGGCGGCGCCTCGGGCGCCGGAGGTGGGGGAGACGCGGGCTTGGCCTCTTCCTCGTCGTCGAGCCAATCCAGGTTGTCGTCTCCGAAGAAGCTCGCTTCGAGGTCGCTAGAGTCCTTCTTGCGCGCCACGGAACCATCCCCGGGAATGCCGGCCCCGCGCGACGCCCCCTGCCCCAGGAATCAGGGCGAGAGCACAGTGGCGGCAGCCAGTAGCGCTCGTCGCATACCATCCGACGGTCGGATCGCACAACCGAATGGGGCACCGTTGACGCAAACGACGCCCCCAACCCGCCTGCTGCGTCGCCCACGCGCCGGGCCCTGCGGGACACCCCGCCACGAGCCCGGTGCGCCCGGCCTCAGAACGGGAGCGGCAGCGTCGCGAGCAGCCACCGCAGGTCATCATCGTTGAAGTGGAAGCCCACCCCGGCGAAGCCCGTCTGGTAGCCGTACCGGAGCCCGAGCAAGAGCTGCTCCGAACCGAGATCGAAGTACACGTGGTCGATCGGCTCGTAGCGGGCGAACAACCGTACGTTCGGGTAGGGCGTCTTCGTGGCGGGGTACGATGACAGGTCGAAGTCGAACACGTCGCCCGCGAGCTGGACGCGGTCCTCGAACAGCCAAAGCGTCGCCCCGACCCCGCCGCCGTTCTCCTTGACGCCGAGGCGGAGCTCCAAATCCCACCACCGCTTCGCCATCTGGAAGGTGAACCGGTAGTTCGGCTCGCGCACGTACTCCGTGTAGATCTGCCCGGTGTCGGGGAAGTAGTGCTCGGCGTACGTCACCGTTCCAAGCGGGTAATCGTTGACCTCGAACACGTACCAGAAGTCTTCTTGCGGCTGCAGGAGCATGCCGATGGTGTTGGAGCCGGAGCCGGCCAGCGGGTTGCCGTAGAAGAAGGTGTCGGTGTCGGTGGGCTGGCTGCCGAAGTACCAGCGGCCCGTGTAGTAGACCTCGGCGTGCGTACGCGTGAAGCCCTCGACCACCGAGTTCACGTTGCTGATCGTCTCGTTGAGGGTCTCGATCGTCGTGGCGTCGTTGACGAGGGCCCCGATCGTGCCCTCCCCGCGGTCGATCTTGCCGGTGATCGACTCGATGTCTTCGACCGACCGGTTCACCCCGTCGGTGACGTCGTGCAGCTTGGCCATCTCGAGGTCGACGTCGCGCTGGAGCGACACCGACAGCGCCTCGAGGTTCGTCGTGAGGCGGCGCGTGGCGTCGACGATCGCGTTGACGTCCTGGTGGTTCTGCTCGGCGATCATCCGCAGCTCGAGCATGAGCGCGTCGGTGTTCGCGAGCGTGCCCTCGACGTGCTGACGGTTCGCTTCGTTCTCGGCGACGAGCCGCAGCGCGCTCGTGATCGCCTTCACGTCGCCGGAGATGTCCTCGACCTGGCGCGTGATCACGTCGATGTCACCCGGCGTCCGGCCCAGCTCGAGCCGGCCGCCGTCTTGCAGCAACGCGGGCTCCGAGCCTGGGATCAACGCGATGTAGCGGTCGCCGAGCAGCCCGCTCGACCGCACCTCGGCCACGGTGTCGATGGGCAGCTCGTACTGCGGGCGCACCCGCAACCCGAGCCGCGCGCGGTCGCCTTCGACGCCGATCTCGTCGATCGAGCCCACCTCGACCCCAGCGATCCGCACGCTGCTGCCCGAGAACAGGCCATCGGCGCTCGGAACCACCACGTCCAGCCGGATCGCGGCCTCTTCGGCGCGGATCCCGTCGTAGCTCCAGACGTAGCCACCAACGACGATCGCGACGGCCACCAGGGTGAACACGCCGACTTTGAGCTCGGTCGTCGCCATCGGACTCCCCGGGGCGGATAATCCGCCGCCCCCGCCGGGTCGATCACACCTTCATCGGGCCGTCGAGCGACCCAGCGAGGAACTGCCGGATCAGCGCGTCGTCGCTCTGCGCGAAGTACTCCGGCGTGCCCTCGTGCACGACCCGACCGTCGACCAGGAACGCGACCTTGTCCGCGATCGCGAGGACCGCCTTCATGTCGTGCGAGATGATGACGGAGGTGAGGGCCGGGCGCGCTTGTTGCGTCTCGTAGATGAGCTCGTCCATCGCGGCGCTCAGGATCGGGTCGAGGCCGGTGGTCGGCTCGTCATAGAGCAAGAACTCCGGATCCCGGATGAGCGCACGCGCGAGCCCCACGCGCTTACGCATGCCGCCCGAAAGCTCCGAAGGCAGCCGATGCACGGCCGCGGACAGCCCAACCTGCGCGAGCGCGGCCGTCACCTTCGCCCGCACGACGTCGCTCGAGAAGGACTCGTGCTCCAGCAACGGGAACGCGACGTTGTCGAACACGTCCATCGAGTCGAACAACGCGGCGTTCTGGAAGACGACGCCGAACCGCTCCCGGACCCGCCGCAGCGCCTTCGGGTTGAGCTGCATCAGGTTCACGTCGCCGAGGAAGATCTCGCCGCGATCCGGGCGCAGCAGCCCCATCACGTGCTTGAGCGTCACCGACTTGCCGGTGCCCGACCGGCCGATGATCGCGGTGATCTTGCCGCGCGGGACGATGAGATCGAGGCCCCGGAGCACATGGTTCGTGCCGAACGACTTGTGCACGCCCTCGTAGCGGATCGCCGCCGGCGCGCCTGTGACCGGGTCGATGATCACGGCAGCGCGTACGCGATGAAGAAGTTCGAGATCAGGATGGCGACCGACGAGACCACGACCGAGCTCGTGGTGGCGAGGCCGACGCCGCGCGCGCCGCCGGTCGTATAGAAGCCCTTGTAGCAGGCGACCGTGCCGATGATCAGCCCGAACACGAGCGCCTTGAACAGGCCGGTCCAGATGTCGTCCCAGTCCACCCAGTCGCGCAGGCGGACCATGAACTCGGGCCTCGACAGGCGCAGCACGCCGACGCCGATCGCGTAGGAACCGAGGCAACCGACGAAGTCGAACAACGCCGTGAGCATCGGTACGACGAGCACCGAGGCGACGATCCGCGGCTTGACGAGGTAGTTGATGGGGTCGACCGCCATCGCGTCGAGGGCGTCGATCTGCTCGGAGACGCGCATGGCGCCGATCTCGGCGGCCATCGCCGATCCAGCGCGCCCGGCGACGAGGAGGCCGGTGAGCGTGGGGCCGAGCTCTCGGGTCAACGCGACCCCGACGGTGCCGCCGACCATGGCCTGGGCGCCGAACATCGCGAACGCCCGGTACGACTGCAGCGTGAACACCGCCCCGGTGAACGCGCTCGTCAGCAGGATGATGGGCAGGCTCTGCACGCCCACGAACTCCATCATGCGCAGGGTCTCGCGAACCCGCACCGGGCGCACGAACAGGTTCGCGAGCGCGAGCGCGAGGATGTGCGTCACGCGGCCGAGGTCCTCCAGGCCGCTGAGCACGCGCCGGCCGATCCCCTCGATGGAGCGCGTGATCAACGAAGCCGGCGGCCGCTCGGGCGGCGCGTCGGTTGCGGGGCGGGAGGCCTTCGCCAAGCGTGCGCTCCGTCGTCGGGGTGCTAAGGGGGGGCGCGCGAGCATAGCCCCCCGCTCGCTCCTCGTCGCCCAAGGGAGAACCATGGCACGCGTGCTCGTCGCTGGTGCAGCCGGCTTCATCGGGTCCCATCTCACCGATCGTCTGCTCGCAGACGGCCACGAGGTCGTGGGCATCGACAACTTCATCACCGGCAATCCTCGCAACCTGTCCCACTTGCATAGCAACCCGCGGTTCACGTTCGTCGAGGCGGACGTCATCCGCCCGATCGTCGTAGACGGCACGTTTGACCGAATCTATTGTCTAGCGAGCCCGGCGAGCCCGATCGACTACCTCAAGCGCCCGTTCGAGACGTTGTACGCCGGGTCGGACGGCACCCGGAACCTGCTCGACCGCGCGCTCGCCGACGGCGCGCGCTTCCTGCTCACCTCGACGAGCGAGGTGTACGGCGATCCCCAGGTCCACCCGCAGCCGGAGTCCTACTGGGGCAACGTCAACCCGAACGGTCCGCGCAGCGTGTACGACGAGGCCAAGCGTTACGCCGAGGCCATCACCATGGCGTACCACCGCTACAAGGGCGTCGAGGTGCGCATCGCGCGCATCTTCAACACGTTCGGCCCGCGCATGCGCCACGACGACGGCCGCGTCGTCCCGGCGTTCTCGTGCCAGGCCCTGCGCGGCGAGCCGCTCACCGTGTTCGGCGACGGCTCGCAGACCCGGTCGTACTGCTACGTCTCCGACCTCGTCGACGGGCTCGTGCGGCTGATGGAGTCCGACCTCCGCGAGCCGTGCAACCTCGGGAACCCGTACGAGCTGACCGTGCGTGAGCTCGCGACCGTCATCGCCGACGCCGCAGGATCGGGCTCGACCGTCGTGTACAAGCCGCTCCCCGAGGACGATCCGAAGATCCGCCGGCCCGACACCACGCGCGCGCGCACCGTGCTCGGATGGGAGCCGCAGGTGCCGTTCGCCGACGGGCTGCGCGTCACGATGGACTACTTCCGGCAAACGCTCGGACTCTGAGCGTCGAACCGCCGTCAGAACGGCGGGCGGAGCTGGAGGGTGGCCGCGACGATCACGGACCACCCTGCTGCTTCCGGCGGCGCCGGGCGCGGGCCGACCAACACGCCGTCCTCCGCCGCGCCCGAGCGTAGGCCCAAGTGGCGCGTGCCTACGACCTCGATCAGGGTGCCCACCCCGGCGGTCGGGTCGAGCGCGGCGCCCACACCCACCGACGGGCCCGCCACCACGCCGCCGGGCGGCTCCGGATAGTCGAGGCCAGCCACGTCCACGTGGTAGCGGTCGAACATCAAGATGTCGGCCCCTACCCGGAACATCGCCTTGCCTGCGCCCACCGGCGGCGCGTACACCCGCGCCACGGGCTGCACGGCGAGCATGACGCTCGCGCCGTTGGCCTTGCCGGCCTCTTGCGCGACCCCGTCGAGTGTCCACGCGGTGCGAACCGTTCGTCGCCCGAACACGAGGTCTCCGCACACCGCGAGGTCCAGCCAGGTGACGGGCGCCACGCCGAAGCCGAGCCCAACCACCGGCGCCACCCCGGAAGATGGCCCCTCCTGGAACCACTCGCTCGCGATGTCGAGGCCCTCCGTCGCGGCGACCTGCACGTCCGCCGAGCGGACGACGTCCCCGATCCGCAGCCCACCCCGCACCTCGACGAGCAAGCGACCCGCGTGCGGGCGGGCCTCTTCGACCCAGGCGTCGATCGACAGCCCGGACGCTGCCGCGGCGCCCCGACTGCCGACCGAGAACGGCGAACGCTCCTCGGCCGTGGTCGGGGTCGGCTGCTCCACCGGGGGCGGGCCGTCGGGGGGCCCCTCCGCGCCGACGTCGGCCATGAGCGCCCGCGCGCGCGCCTCGATCGCGGGGTCGACCGGGCCGAGCAGCTCCGAGCGGCCGTCGACGAACTCCGCCACGCCTTGCGCGAACGTCTGCTCCTGGCCGGACTGCACGACGAGGTCCCACACCTCGACGGGATCGGGGAACGCGGTCTGGTAGACGCGCACCTCGCCGAGCACGTCGGAGCCGAGGCGTCGCACCCGCACCACGACCGCGAGCCGCGCCGGCAACGACGGCAACGCCGCGAGCGGGCAGGCGGGGTCGTCGGCGCACGACGCGAGGGCGCCCTCCCCGAGCACGCTCTGGGCGCCGGCCTGCGTGACCACGAAGTGCCCGCGCGCCGATAGCTCCGCGGTCACCGTGCTCTGCAGCATGTAGGCGATCGCGAACTCGGACGTGGTGCCCGGAGTGAAGTCAGGGACCAAGACGGGCTCGGCCCACGCCAGGGAGGGCACGAGGCCCAGGAACACCGTGATCCCGAAACGCATGCGCATCGGTACCGCGCGATCCCCACCGTGGCAACGAGACCCAGGTAGTACCGCGATCTTCGAATCGATGCGCGCGCACGACCCGGCGCGCGTTGCCCGCGCGCGCGGTCGCGGTTACCCGGGCGGGGCCGCCGAGATAGCTCAGTGGTAGAGCAGCTGATTCGTAATCAGCAGGTCGTGGGTTCAACTCCCATTCTCGGCTCTCCAAAGCCCCGTGGTCATCCGACCGCGGGGCTTTCTCCGTTCAGGGGCGAAGGAACGCGAGCAGCTCGTCGGCGGTGCGGTCCGGGAGCTCGACCGGCAGCGTGTGCCCGCCGGCTGCGATCACCGTCACACGGGCGCGTGGCAACAACGCCGCAGCGCGCGGCGCGAGCGCGGTCGGCACCACATGGTCATGGGCGCCCCACAACACCAACACCCGCCGCTGCTGGGCGCCGACCGCGCGCCAGGTCGGCTCGAGGCCCGTCAGCGGGAACCAGCGCAGCGTCGACACAATCGCGCCTCGAAAGCCGCGGTGGGCGAGCTGGGCGGTGACGTCGCGGGAGAAGTCGGGCAGCCGCTCCCGCACGAAGAACGCGCGCCGCAGGCCCATCGGGAGCAAGACACCTCCCAGCAGCGCGAACACCGCTGGTCCGACGCCCGGCAGGGCCGCCAGGCGCGTCGCGATCGACGCCGGCATCGGCAACCCGGCAGGCGCGAGCAGCACCAGGTCGCGGAACCGCTCTGGAGCCGCCTCCGCCGCGCACAACACGACAGCGCCCCCCATCGACAGGCCGACCGCGTCGACCGGCGCGCCGGGGGCGACCGCGTCGAGCACGTCGAGCAGGCACCGAACGTACCGATCACGATCGTAGGGACCGGGCGGCCGCTCGGACCGCCCACGACCGAGGTGGTCGAAGCGGATGACGGTCCGTCCTCGGGCGTGGAGCGCGCGCGCGAGGTGGTCGAACACGACCATGCTGCTCACCAAGCCGACGACCAACACCACCGGCGTGCCCGTCCCAGGCAACACCTCGACGAACACCTCACCGTCGCGGGCGCGGACCCGCCCTGCGACGGGTGGTGCTGGAGGCCGCACGTACGCCTCCCACAGCCACGCGCCGACCAGCAGAAGCACGAGGAGCGCGCACCCGGCAGCGAGCGCGGTCACCACGTCGTGACCCGCCCCGGGACGCCCACGACCAACGACGCCGCGAGCCCCGATCCGTGGACCCACACAAGCTCGATCCCGTTGTCGCCGAGCCGCGCGGCGCCTCCGACCAACCCCGCCGCGCCCCGCGACCGGGCGATGACGAGGTCCGGGTCGACCTCCCAGACCGCGACCGAGGCGAGGCCACCGAACGCGTCGAGGCGCGTGGTGGCCGGCCCCCCCCCGAACCGGACCCGCAGGCCTGCCCTGCCCTCACCCTCCGCCCACCGCGTCGTGCCCAGGCGAAGGGCGTCCCACCGGCCCGAAACAGGCCACGAAGCAGCGCCCCCAAGCACCACGCGGTCGCGGATCGACAGCTCGGCGAGCCCACCGACCGCGATCGCGCCGTCCCACGCGCCGAGCCGGCCCGCCCGCGCGCCGAGCCAGAGCTCCCCCCCGAGCAGCGGATCACGCCCTTCGTCGACCACGCGCGCGACGGACGCCGACGACGACGCGAACCCGAGCCCATCCCCTCGTAAGCGGCGCGAGACGACCCCCACGACGGCGCCCGCGTCGTCGAACACGGGCCCACCGGAATTGCCGGGGTTGACCGGCGCCGTGATCTGGACCGCACGATCACCGACCGCCGAGACGGCCCCCCCAGACACCGACCACGCGAGCGTGCCGCTCAAGAACCCGCCGGCGACGCCGCCATACGGGTGGCCGACCGCGAACACTCCCTGCCCCACCCGCGGCGCGTCGACCGCGAGCGGCGCGAACGACAACGCCGCGTCAGGGACCAGCACGACCGCGACGTCGTCCCCCACGTCACGCGCGATGACCCGGCCGTGGAACCTGGCGCCGTCGCGCCGCTCGATGCGCGCGCCATCGCCCAGCGCGACGCAGTGGGCCGCAGTGACGACCACCTCCTCGGAGATCGCGACGCCGCCGCACACGGCGGCGCCTTGCACGACCATGACCACGGGGTCAAGGGGCGGTACGTTCCCCGGGTCTGCGGGCGGCGCGCTCATGGCGCCGGCCTTAACCCGCGTCGCTGTTCGCTCGACCGACGGAGCCTGTTCGTGATGCCGTGGATCTTCGGGTTGGGATCACTGCTCGTCATGTCGCTCGTCGGGTGCGGCACCACCCCCGCCGAGCCGGCGGTCGCCGCGTCCGTAGCGGAGCCCGCCGAGGTCGTGCCCTCCGAGGTCCATCAACCGGAGGTCGCGCGCCCCGAGCCCGGGCCCCCGTGGCGGGCCTCCCACATCCTGATCCGCTGGGCGGACGATCCCGCCGCTGCACGCGCCACCGCGACCCGCCTGCTCGCCGATCTCGATGGGGGCACCCCGATCGCCGATCTCGCCCGCGCATGGTCGCACGATCCGTCGGGACCGCGGGGCGGCGCGCTCGGCGTCTTCGGCGCGGGCGTCTACGATCCAGCGTTCGAAGCAGGTGTCGCGGCGTTGCCGGTCGGTGGCGCCGGCCTCGTCGAAGCGAACGACGGCGTGCACGTCGTGGTCCGCGAGGCGGTCGACGTCGGGGCGTACGCGCACCTCGTCGTGTGTTGGGCGGGCGCACGCGCGTGTCGGGCCAGCCGGTCGGAGGCCGAGGCCCGAGCGCGCATGGACCAGGCGACCGCGGAGCTCACCGGCGGCGCAGCCTTCGCGGACGTGGCCCGGACGTGGTCGGACAGCGAGACCGCAGCGGACGGCGGCGCGCTCGGCGCGGTCGGCCCCGAGACCCTGCCGACGGCGTTGTGGCGGGCCGCCGCCGAACTCCGACCGGGCGAGACCAGCGACGTGGTCGCGCTGGCGTCCGGGCTTCACCTCATCCACCGCGCGCAGTGACGCGGCGGCCAGAGCACCGATCACGAGGAAGGAGCGTGCCGGAGCACGTGTCCCGAGGTGGGACGTCGTCCTCGCGCGGGACCCGCCGGCAAGCGACGGGAGGACACCTGACCCGTGCTCTAGCCCCCGATGACCGCGTCGACGGCCGCGCGCACGTTCGCGTCGGTCGGCGGCGACACCTTGGAGTCCACCACCAGCGTCGCGTCCAGGATCAGCACGACCGGGTACACGCCGTCGGGCACCGCCGGTCCGGACCATTCGCGCTCGGGATCTCCGACGACAGGCTGCGCGATCTCGAAGGTCTCCGCCCACAAGTCGAGCTCCTCGGGCTCCGCGATGTCGCCGTCGGCGTCTTCGGCGAGCACCGTCAGGTACACGAGGCCGACGTCTTCGTAGTCCTCAGCGGTCTCCTGCGCGTCGAGCGCGAGCTCCTGACACGGCGCGCACCACATGGTGGAGACGTCCAACACCACCGGGCTGCCGTAGAACTGCCACAACGACACCTCGTCACCGAACTGGTCCAACAGCCGAAAGTCAGGGGGGACCTCGCCGACCTGAAAGCCCGCGGCCGCGAGGTCCGCGGGCGGCTCAGCGCTGGACCACGAGTTCTCGGGGGGCACCCAGGTGCCCACCACCTCTTCTTCATCGGACGTGAGGCTCGGGATACAACCGACGACCGTTAGGATGGACAGCGCGAGCACGGGACCTCCAGGGGGACACGTCAGGAACGTACCGACCCGCCGGACAATCGGCCACCCTCCGCGTACCATCCGTCGCGACGCCGCTTCTCGTACAGCACCAACGCGGTAGCGACGCTCACATTGAGGGACTCGAGGCCGCCCGCGAGCGGGATCGACACCGTGAGGTCGCAGCGCTGCTTCACCGCGTGCGCGAGCCCTTCGCCTTCCGCCCCGACCGCGATGCACAACGGGCCGGAGAGGTCTGCCTCGGTGATCGGGGTGCCTCGCGCGTCGGCGCCGACCAACCGCACGCCCTCGCGGCGCATCACCGCCATCGCCGACGTCGCCGACTCACGAACGACCGGCACGTCTTCGGCAGCGCCCATCGCGACGCGCTGGACCAGCGGCGACAACGGTGCGCCGCGGCGGGTCGGCAGGATCACGCCATCGACGCCGAACCCGAGGGACGACCTCAAGATCGCGCCGAGGTTGTGCTCGTATGCGACCGCGTCCACCAACAACAGCAACGGCTCGCTGGTGCGCGCGTAGGTCTGCGCCAGCAGCTCCTTCATCGACCACTCGGGGATGGGATCGGCGAACGCGATCACCCCGTTGTGGACGCGCCCCTCGGCCTTGGCGTCGAGCTGGCGACGCTCCACCGCCTCGATCGGCACCCCGGCGTCCCGGCACATCGTGACGATCGTGTCGATGCGCGGATCGGGCTTGGCCCCGCGATCCAGCCACACCTTGTGCACGCGGCGCCGCTTGCGGGTGAAGCACTCGATGACCGGGTTTCTCCCCTCAATCTGGTCCATGGTCACATCACGCGCGCTGCGAGCTCGGCGAGCTCGCTGCGCTCACCCTTTCGCATGGTGATGTGCCCAGCCAGCTCGGCATCTTTGAAGCGCTCGATCGTGTACGTGAGGCCGTTCGACAAGCCGTCGACGTACGGGTTGTCGATCTGCTGGGGATCGCCCGTCAGGATCACCTTCGTGCGCTCACCAGCCCGGGTCAAGACGGTCTTGATCTCATGCGGGGTCAGGTTCTGCGCCTCGTCGACGATCAGCCACTGGTTGGGGATGGACCGTCCTCGGATGTACGTGAGGGGCTCCACCTCGATCACGCGGCGCTCGACGAGCTGCGAGAGCTTGGTGTCGTGCCCGCC
Organism: uncultured Pseudomonadota bacterium; assembly: GCA_903897935.1. Lineage (GTDB taxonomy): Bacteria > Myxococcota_A > UBA796 > UBA796 > CAIUDO01. Next base: position 6,214 of record CAIUDO010000714.1, on the reverse strand, counting down.
GCGGGTGCGCGCCCCGCGCTCCCGGGTGAACAGCAGCTCCAGGTTGTCCATGATCGGCTTCATCCAGGGGTTGAGCTTCTGCTCGACGTCGCCGGGGAGGAAGCCGATGTCCCGGCCGAGCGGGAAGATCGGGCGACTGATCAGCATCTTTCGATACGCCTGATCCTCGACGACCCGCTGGAGACCACACGCGACGGCGAGCAGCGTCTTGCCGCCACCCGCGAGGCCGCTGAGCGTGACCAACGGCACGTCGTCGTCAAGCAGGAGGTCGAGCGCGAACAGCTGCTCGCGGTTGCGCGCGTTCAGGCCGAACACCCCGTCGCGAAACCGCGCGACCGGGCGCAGCTTGCCCCGCTTGAAGCGCAACATCGCGGTCTTCTTCGGGTCCACGTCGGACGTGAGCACGAGGAACTGGTTGGGCAGCAGATCGGCGCCCACGAGCCCGTCGACGGCTTCCCCCTCGAGCACACGGCCGACCAGCGCGTCGTCGACCACCTCGTAGCGCGCGCCGGTGTACTGCTCGTCGACGTCGAGCCGGGCGTGCCGGTAATCCTCGGTGGCGACGCCCAGCGCGTCGCACTTCAGCCGCATGTTGGTGTCGCGCGTGACGAGCGCGACCGCGCCGTTCAGGGACGCGTGAAGCCGACGTACGACCTGCAGGATCCGATTGTCGTTGCTCGACCCGACCCAGCCGATCTCCTCGTCGCGCATCAACGACTCGACCCGCAGCCGCCCCGAGCCAGGGAGCTCGACGCCCTCCCGCAACGATCCGCGCGCGCGCAGCGCGTCGAGGTGCCGCGACACCGACCGCGCGTTGCGGCCCGTCTCGTTGACGTCCTTCTTGAACCGGTCGATCTCCTCGATCACCGTCATCGGGATCACGACGTCGTGCTCGTCGAACACGAACAGCGCGTTGGGATCGTAGAGCAGCACGTTGGTGTCGAGCACGTACGTGCGCCGGGCGTGCGCGAGGTGAGAAGGAAGTGGCGCATCCTCGGCGACCGAATCGCCGCGTCCCGTCACTTCACCACCACCTGATAGTCCCGCGACATCGACCCCGCGCCGGCGGTGCCATACCGAACCTTGGCTTCGCCGAGCACGACCGTGCCGGACCGGCTCTCGCCCGAGGCCAACACGACCGACAACGAGCCCGACGACGACGCCACCGACGTGCTCTCGACGCGCACGGTGTTGTTGCCGGGGCGCAGGTACGGCCCGAGGTCGCGCAGGGTGTGCCCCGCCCCCGAGCTCACCGTCACCACCCGGGCCCCGTTGACGTACACGACGACCTGATGGCCGGAAGATCCAGCGTCTTCCGCGAGCAGCCACCACGTGGCGGCGGGCAGCATCGAGGTCGGCGGGGGCGCCGCCGCGGCTTGCTCCGCCGGCAGCGTCGCCAGCGTAGCGCCGGGGAGCTCAGCGGGCAGATCGGTCGGGGCGCGGCGCTTCTTGCCGTCGTCGACGACCGTGATGTTGTACCCTGGCGCCGTCACGTGGATGTTACCCGCGGCGTCGATCGTGACCTCACAGCCTTTGAACGTCTGGTTTCGGATGCCGTCGACGTTGACGCCGTTGACGTACAAGCTGCCACCAAAGGCTACCGTCGCAAGCCACAGGAGCATGGTCGTGTCCCTCGTGTCGTCCCGGGCGCCGCGTCGGCCCGTCGACGGTTGAATGGTACCAGCAATCCGCGGAGGCGGCCCAATCAGGTCTCGGCGGACCCGTCGCGCTGGCGATCCGCGCGCTCGCGCCGACGACGCTCGCTCTGGGTCATCGTAGCCTCGCGGGCCGCCTTCTCTTCTTCGGTCTCTTCGACCTTGCCCGACAACGCGACCGCGCTGCCCATCTTCGGCAGCAGCTGCTCGAGGAAGATGATGCTCGGAGAAGCGACGTAGATCGTCGAGTACGTGCCGACCACGATGCCGAAGATCATGGCGAACGCGAAGTCCTCGATGACGGGACCGCCGATCACCAAGAACGGGAGCATCGCCAACGCCGTGGTCCCGGAGGTCGCGATGGTCCGCGTGAGGGTCTCGTTGATGGACGTGTTGATCAGCTCCGCGGTGTCCTGCCGCCGGTAGCGCTCGCGGTTCTCACGGATGCGGTCGTAGATGACGATGGTGTCGTTGAGCGAGTAGCCGACGATCGTGAGCAACGCGCCGATGAGCGACAGGTTGAACTCGAACCGATCGGGGACCAGCTTACCCATCAGCACGAACACCCCGACGGTCAGCGAGACGTCGTGCATGAGGGCGATGACGGCGCCGGGGGCGAACGCGAGCTCGAACCGGAACGCGACGTACAACAACACGAGGCCGAGGGTAGCGACGACGGCCGCGAACCCCTGCTGACGGAGCTCACCGCCAACCTTCGGGCCCACCGCCTCGGTAGACAACACCTCGAACTCGCGGTCGCCCATTGCGGTCGCGATCTCGGCCTTCATCTGCGTGGACAAGCCCGGAAGCGTGACGACGATCTCGCGCTCCTCGCGACCTTCCTGCACCGAGGCGCCGTCGAGGCTGGACAGCGCCTCACGGACCTTGTCGAGCGACGCGGCGTCGCCGTTGTAGCCGAGCACGAGCCGTGCTCCGACCTCGGCGTCGAACTGGGTCCGCGCAGGATCGAGGAAGTTCGGGCCCATCACCGCGATGATGCGGGACTCGACGTCTTCCCGCATCCGGTCGGCGCCGAACGAGGCGTCTTGGATGCGGATCCGGTACTCGAGGTCGTCGTTGCCGAGCGACTGCACCGCGTCGTCGCTGACGCCGAGCGTAGTCAGCGCGCTTCGCACCTCGTCGATCGACGTCGTCTGCGCGAACCGGAGGTTGATCTCCGTGCCACCCGTGAAGTCGATGCCCCAATTCGGCCCGACGACGAAGAAGACGACCCAGGACAAGACGACGAGGACGGCGGACGCGATCCCGAACGGTACGCGCTTGCCGACGAAGTCCACGCGGTTGCCCGCGAGCTTTCGGTTGACCCACTCCACGGGCGCTCCCTTACACGCGGAACCGCGAGGTCGAGCTGCGAGTCACGACCTCGAGGATGGCGCGGCTGACGAACAAGGCGGTCACCAGGGTGCACCCGATGCCGATGAGCAGCGTGACGGCGAAGCCCTTGATGGGCCCCGTGCCGTACGAGTACAAGACCACGCCCGCTACGGCAGTCGTGAGGTTGCCGTCGATGATCGCCGAGAAGGCCTTCTCGAAGCCAGCTTCCACCGCCTTTCGGATGTGTTGGCCGACTTGCTGCTCTTCGCGGATGCGCTCATAGACGATGATGTTGGCGTCGACGGCCATTCCGATGGTCAACGCGAGCCCCGCGATGCCAGGAAGGGTCAGCGTGGCCCCGAACAGCGCCATCACCGCCAAAACGAGCAGCACGTTGAGCACCAGCGCGATGTTCGCGATCATTCCGGCGGCCCGGTACCAGATCGCCATGAAGACCAGCACGAGCAGCGCGCCGATGCCCATCCCGGTCAAGCCACCACGGATCGCGTCGCCGCCGAGGGTCGCGCCAACCGTCCGGATCTCCCCGACGATGACCGGCGCGGTCAGCGATCCCGTGCGCAACACGAGGGCGAGCGTGTTCGCGTCTTCCAGCGCGTTGGCCGCCGACCCCATCTCGATGCTGGCGCGGCCGCCGCAGATCCGGTCCCGGATGTTCGGCGCCGACCGCACCTTGCCGTCGAGCACGATCGCGAACCGCTTCCCCACGTTCTCGCTGGTGAGGTCACAGAACGTCTTGCTGCCCTGCGGCTTGAACTCGAGGATGACCATCGGGCGCTGGTTCTGATCCCACGCCACCCCGGCCCCGTTGACGTCGTTGCCGGTGAGCAGCACGCTCGCCTTGAGCGGGACCGGGAACGCACGGACGAGCTCCCCTTCGCGCTCCTCGTACTCCCAGAGCACGACACGGTCGTCGGCGAGCCGCCCGGTGTCGTGGAGCCACTCGTTCACGAGCTGGTCGTCGGCGAACTGGTCAGGGGGCAGCTCGGTCTCGGCAGCGCGGAACATCCGGTCGAGCTGCGCCTGGTCGAACTCCTCGTCGACCAGCATGAACTCGAGCACCGCGGTGGTGCCGAGCGCGCGCAGCGCGGCGCCGAGGTCGACCTTGCCCGGGAGCTGGACGTTGATGCGCCCCCCACCCTTGCGCACGATCGACGGCTCCTTGACGCCGGTCTCGTCGATGCGCTCGCGCAGCGTCTCGAGCACCTGGTCGGTCGCCTGCTCCTGGATGTCCTCGACGGCGTCCTCCCGGAGCTCGAACCCGTGCAGCGTCTCCCCCGCCCGGCCCGTCGTGGTGTCCCGGTACTCGTAGTCGGGGAGCTCCTTGGCGAACCAAGCCTGCAACGCCACGAGCTCGGAGCCGGTCTCGACGAGGATGATGGGGTCGGCACGCTCGCGGCGCACCGCCTTGATGTCGAGCCCGGACTCTGCGGCGTCACGCTCGACCTGACCGGCGTCGCGGCCGACCCGCGAGCGGACCGCCTCGTCGAGGCCGACGTACAACGTGAGGTCGACGCCACCTTGCAGATCGAGGCCGCGGTTGAGCGCCGTGTCGGCGAACAACCCCTCGACCCAGTCGGGGATGTAGTCGTTGCGAACGGCCGGACCGTCGTTAGCACCCCCCGCGACCTCGACCGCGGCCGGCGGGGACAGCGTGCCCGGCAGCGGCGCGGACGCGAGGATCGGCATCAGGGCGGCCCGCTCGGCCGTGGGCACCATCAGCTCGGAAGACCAGCCGGCGTCACCCGGCCACGCCGCACCCACCACCACGCCGTCGACCGAGACGAGCGCGCCGACGAGGTCTGGGGCATCGCCCGTAATCGTGATCACCCCAGCAGACGCCGACGCCGAGACGTCGAAGCGGCCCGCCGGAGCAGCACCACCGACGGCGCGCCGCACGCTGGCGTCGAACCCCTCCGGAGACAACCCGGCCACCGCCGCGGCGCGCGCCATCAAGCCGGCGGGGGTCGGCGACACGCCATCGGCCGGGGCGGCGCCCGCGGGATCGACGTCGGGGATCGGGTGGAGCTGGACGGCGCCAGGCGCCGCTGCGAGCGCGAGCACCGCCTCCGGCCGACCGCCGGCGCGCAGCGCCACCGACACGACCGTGCCCTCCGACTTCACGCGATCGACCGGGGTGCTCGCCGCGGCCAACCGCGCACGCAGCGCGTCAGCGAGGGCCGCCGCGTCTCCCTTGGCGTCGAGTCGCACGTCGAGCTGCGCCGACGCGGACGGGGCGGACGTTGGGGCCGCCCCCACCAAGCCGGACTCGGTGCCCTCGACCACCTCCACCACCGTGGGCGCCAGCACGTAGAGCGAGCCCAGCAGGAGCGCGAGGATCGCGCCCAGCTTCAACCAATGTGACGGCTCCACGAGACCCCCTACTTGCCGGACTTGTCGGAGCTCGGCGCTTCCGACCCAGGACGCTCGCGAGACATGATGGCGGCCTTCTCGAAGGTGAAGTGCACCTTGTCCGCGACCTCGAGCACCACCGAAGCGTCGGCCACCGAGACCACCCGGCCGAGGACGCCCCCACGCGTGACCACCCGATCACCCTTTTGCAGGGTCGAGAGCATCTCTTCGACCTTCTTCCGCTCCTGCGACTGCGGCCGCAGCATGAAGAAGTAGACGAGCACGAGGATGCCGACGCCGAGCACGACGTTCTGGATCAGGGACGGCCCGGCGGCCGCCGAGTCGAACAAAAACGAAGTTGTACCGATCAAGTCCCGAACCTCACGCTCGCCGGTGGCCGGCTCTCGCGAACCGCCACCCTGGCGCGCGACCGCGAACCAGAAGCACCGACGGGTGGGGAGTCAAGGCGCCCAGCGGGCCCGGGCGCATATCCAGGCGGCCCCGAACGGGCACCATCAAGGGCCCGAGCCCGAAGCGACCGCCGCCTCCGCCTCCAACGCGCTCATGGCCGTGCGGTCGCCCGATGCGATCGACGCGCGCACGCGCGACATCAAGCTCTGGTAATACGTGAGGTTGTGCATGGTGATGAGCGTTGCACCAAGCATCTCGTCAGCCCGAACCAGGTGCGACAGGTACCCCATCGGGTGGTTCACGCAGACCGGGCACCCGCACGACGGGTCGAGCGGACGATCGGCGTCGACGAACCGCGCGTTGCGGAGGTTCACCTTCCCGACGGACGTGTAGGCCTGCGCGTGCCGACCGGCCCGGGTCGGGAGCACGCAGTCGAACAGGTC
>CAIUDO010000713.1 GCA_903897935.1 uncultured Pseudomonadota bacterium | reverse complement strand
GTGCGCGCTCGGCGGCGCAGTGCTCGACCCTCACGCGCCGGTGGGTCCGCCGACCGGTCCGCCGCCCGCCCTACGCCCGAGCGACCCCGTCGACGTCGCGCTCAAGCGGCTGGACGCCGACCGCACCGACGCGTTCGTGGTGGTGAACCTCGACCGCACGCTGGTCGGCGTCGTCGAACGGCCGACCTTGATCGCCCACAGCGGCGCGCAAGACCGCAAGACCGCGGTGGTCGACGTGCTGGAGCCGGTGAGCGTGCGGTGCGGACCCGGCACCTCGTTGGCTACCGCCGCGCGCCGGATGGGCGCCGCCGAGGTTGGCGCGATCGCGATCGTCAACGGCGACCAGCGCGTTCGCGACCTGATCACCGTGGCGGACCTCTGCTATGCGCTGCTCGATCGCGGGATCTGATCGCCGAGCCCGCGGCGGAGCGCTCACTCACACAACTTGTCGGCCTTGGCGCACCGCACCGAGACCACCGCCCGCTCCTCGACGGTGATGGCGCCCGCCTTCGTGGCTTGGTTCGCCGTGAACGAGGCCTCCACCACGTAGGTGCCCGGCGGCACCTCGCCCGGCCAGAACGTGCCCTCGGGGCCGACCAGGCGCACCACCTCGACGTCGCCGTCGACGATCACGCGCGCCATGCCGCGGGACACCGGCGCCACCGACTCCGGCGACACGCGGCTCCCGATCAAGGCCACGCCCTCGGGCAGCTCGGGCGCCGGGGGCGGCGGCGGGGCGACCGGCGGGCGCGGCGGCGCCGGCGTGGGGCGAGGAGCCACCGCCACTTGCGGCGGCGGGGGAGGCTCAGCCGCCGGCTCGCCCCACTGGACCATCGAGAGGCCGACCCCGACGAGGGACAACGCCAACAACCCCGCGACCGCCCCGACGACGTACAAGAACATCGGGCTCGGTTCGTCCGGCTCGTCGACCTCGACGATCGGATCGGGCTGCGTGACGATCAGGGCGGGTGACTGGGGCTTGGCCGGCGCCTGCTCGATCGACGGCGGCCCGGCAGCCCGCAGCGCCGCCACGCGGGCCATCTCGGCCGTGGTCCACGGCCCGTCTCCCGACACCACCCGACTCGGCAGCTCCCGCATGTCCAGCCACGCCGCCAGCATCTCCTGCGCGGACGCGAACCGGCGCGCCGGGTCGGGCTGGAGCGCGCCCAGCATCGCGCGCTCCATGCGGTCCGGCAGGTTGGGCACCAGCGCGCGCGGGGGCGTGAATTGTCCCGCCGAGATCGCCTGGAACACGAGCATCGTGTTCTCGCCCGGGAACGCCTGGCGGCCCGTCACGATCTCGTACAGCAGCGCGCCGAGCGCGAACACGTCGGTGCGCTCGTCGACCGAGCTCGCGTCTTGGATCTGCTCGGGAGACATGTACGACGGCGTGCCCATGATCGCGCCCGAGCGCGTGTTCCCGGCGACGTTCGCCCCCGACGCCGCGCGCAGCACCTTGGCGAGCCCGAAGTCGGTCACCTTGGGCACCGGCCCCTGGGCGGTCAGCGCGATCAGCACGTTTCCAGGCTTCAGATCGCGGTGCAACACCCCGCGCGCGTGCGCGGCGGCGACCCCTTCGAGCACGCCGCGGGCCAGCACGTCGGCCTGGGCGAGCGACAGCGGGCCGCTCTCGAGCAGCTGATCCAGCGACGGCCCGCTGACGATCTCCATCAGTAAGCCGGGCGCGCCCCCGACGTCGAGCACGTCCCGCACCGCGACGATGTTCGGGTGGTCGAGCCGCGCCTGGATCTGCCCTTCCTGCAGCAGCCGATAACGGATTCCGGCGCTGTTCAAGGTCAGCACCTTGAGCGCATGGACGGTACCAAGCTGCATATGGCGGACCTGGTACACGACCGCCATGCCCCCGCGGCCGATCACCCCCTCGACACAGTACCGATCGATGATGGTCCCAACGCCCAGATCCATTTGCGCACACCCGAGGACCGGAGCATGACCTGCTCCGACGCGAACCGATAGCGCAATGTACACGAGCACGCAGGTTGTTAGGATGAAGTCGGGGCATTCGAGGTTGTTCACCGCCGTGGCGTGCGCCTTCGCGCTCGGCGCGTGCGGCGCTGACGATTCGGACGGCGGCGCGTGGGCGCCGGACCAGTGGTGCCCCGGCGACCCGAGCGGCGGCTGCGACCCGCTCCTCGGCGCTCCGCTGCTCGCCGGCACGGGCGTGCGCTCCGTCATCCCGGCCTGCTACGAGCTGTGGACCGACCTCGACGGCGACGCGACCATCGGCGGCGACGAGCCGTTCGCTGACTGCGGCTGCGACCAGCTGTGCCCGGAAGACGCCGGGTATCCGGGCCCGGACGCCGGCGAGGGAGACGGCGCGCACCAGGCGGCGTGGCTCGGGGGCTTCCAGAACGGCCGCGCCGCCAACGGCGTGCGCGACGGCAGCCTCGGCCTGCGCGGCGAGGGCGACGGCCTGTGGGCCCGCGCGATCGTGCTCACGCAAGGCAACACCACCGTCGCGCTCGTCGCTATCGACGCGCTCGGCATCATGATCGACCAGACGCAGCAGATCCGCGACGCGGTCGCCGAGGCCGGCCACGACGTCGACCTGGTCGTCGTGCAGTCGAGCCACGTGCACGAGGCGCCCGACACCATGGGCATCTACGGGCCCGGCATCACAGAGACCGGGTTCGACGCCGATTACGCCGCGCAGATCGCCAGCGCGGTCGCTGAGGCGGTCGGTGACGCGCTCGCCGCGCAGGTCGAGGTCGAGCTGTCGGTGGGGAGCGTCGACGCGGGCGACTACTGGGAGAACGGGATCGCGAACCTGATCCGCGACACCCGTGATCCGGTCATCGTCGATCCGCGCGTCGGCGCCGCCCACCTCGTCGGGCCCGACGGCGCGACGGTGGCCACGCTCGTGCACTGGGCGAACCACCCGGAGACCGTCGCCGACGAGAACACCCTGCTGACCAGCGACTTCGCGCACGCGCTACGCGAGACCGTCGAGAGCGGCGTGCAGTGGGGCGCCGACCCGGCGCGCCCGGGGCTCGGCGGCACGGCGTTGTTCTTCAACGGCGCGGTCGGCGGCATGATGACGTCGTTGGGCGCCGAGGTGCTGGACCCTACGGGCGCCGTGTGGTCGGAGCACTCGTTCGAGAAGGCCGACGTCGTCGGGCAGCTCGTGGGTGAGATGGCGCTCGACGCCGTCGCCGCGGCCGAGCCGGCCGTCTTGCCCGACTTGTGGTTCCGCCGCGCAACGCTCACCTTGCCGGTCGAGAACGTCGCGTTCCAGGCCATGTTCATCCTGGGCGTGCTGTCGCACCGCCAGGTGTATGACTACGACCCGGAGCAGCAGATCGACGAGGACAACGAGCCGACGGTCCGCACCGAGGTCGACCTGATCGGGATCGGCCCGCTCACCCTGGTCACCATCCCCGGCGAGCTGCTGCCGGAGCTCGCGATCGGCGGGTACGACGGGTCGTTCACCCCGCCCGGCAGCGACATCGTCGACCCGAACAACCCGAACCCGCCCGACCTGAGCGCGGCACCCGCCGGCCCGTACCTGCTCGAGCGCGTCGGCGGCGACCACGTCTGGGTGCTCGGGCTCGGCAACGACGAGGTCGGCTACATCATCCCGCCATACAACTTCGAGGTCTCCGACGCCGCGTACCTGACCGAAGCGGAAGGCGACCACTACGAAGAGACGAACAGCCTCGGCCCCCAGACCGCGCCGCTCATCGAGGCGATGGTCGACCAGCTCGTCGCGTGGCCGGCGCAGTGACCGCGCGGGTCAATCGGTGTGCGACGGCAGGATCACGAGGTTCGAGCGCCCGGTGAGCGCGAGGCCCGGCGTGGCCCCGACCTCGGCGATCTGCTGGATCGAGAACACGTTGAGGTGCAGGCGGCGGGTCCCGGCGAGGCGCGTACGGAGCGCGTCTTCCACCGGGTTGAGCAAGCGGCCGCCTTCGAACACGAAGTCGGACAAGCAGATGAACCCGACGCCGAGGTCCGAGTCCTGCACCTTGCGGCACCGCAGGGTGGTCGACCCGCCCGCCTCCGGGTCGCGCCAGGTGACGGCGAAGTAGCTGTCCTCGGCCACAGCACCCCCTCGAACGGCGCGCCCCGCTGGCCGGCGAGACCCGATCTCCGTTCGGCTAAGCCGACCCGAACGCGCGGGCGAGCCGCGCGACGCCGTCGAGCAAGGCAGCGTCGTCCAGAGAAGCGAAGCCGATCCGCAGAAAGGAGTCCGGACGCCCGTCCAGCGCGTGCTGCTGCCCCGGGGTGACGACGACGCCGCGGGCCCACGCCTCCCGCGCGAGCGCCGCTCCGTCGCGTCCGACCGCCTCGACCCACATCGCGAGTCCGCCCGCCGGCACGTCGAACCGCAACCGGTCCCCCAGCCGCTCGCGCAGCGCGCCCACCAGCAACCGCTGCCGCCCGGCGTAGACACGCACCGCCCGTCGCAGGTGGCGCGCGATCACGCCGTCTTCGAGCAGCCTGCGCGCGGCCTCCTCGCCGATCGGGTCCCCCTGCCGATCGACGGTGCCGCGCACGCCGACGACCCGCTCGAGCGCCGCGGCCGGCCCGATCACCCAGCCGAGCCGCAGCCCGGGCGCCACCGCCTTCGACAACGTGCCGACGCTCACGACGACGCCGCCGCGATCCGCGGCGATGAGCGGCCGCACCGGCGCGCCCCGGTAGTGGAACTCGTGGTCGTAGTCGTCCTCCAGCACGAACACCCGGTGACGCCGGGCCCACCGAAGCAGCAGCTCGCGTCGCTCCGCCGGCAACACCGCGCCGGTCGGGAACTGGTGGTGCGGCGTGACGTACACGGCGGCGGGCGGCGGCCCGGCGACCACCGCGGCGACATCGAGCCCGTGCCGATCCACCGGCGCGGGGACGAGCGTGGCGCCCGCCGCGCGCAGCGCCTGCCACGCCGGCGCGTACCCGTAGGCCTCGACCACCACGCGGTCCCCGGGCCGCAAGAGCGCCATCGCGACCAGGAACAGCGCCTGCTGCGCCCCGCGGGTCACCACGACCTCATCCGCGGCGACCACCACCCCACGGCGCTCGGCCAACCACCCCGCCAACGCGGCGCGCACGCCTGCGGTGCCCCGTGGGTCGACATACCCGTAACAACCAGGATCCGACGCCGCAGCGCGGTACGCTCGGGCCACCTCGACCGCTGGGACGAGCCGTACGTCGGGCGTGCCACCGGACATGACGATCTTATCGTTCGATACATGTTTGTCAGGTGGTCGCTCCCACACTACCGGCAGCACCGGCCGCGCGACCGCCGATCCGGGGCGCACCAGCGGGCCGGCGGGCGGCCCGGGGAGCGCGCCCACCACGACCGTGCCGCCCGACGGGACCGCGCGCACCCACCCCTGCGCCTCGAGCTCGTCGTACGCACGCACGACCGTCGTGCGGTCGACCTGCAGCCGCTCGGCGAGCACCCGGGTGCCGGGCAGCCGCTCCCCGCGCACCAAGGCGCCGGACCGAACGTCACGCGCGATCGCGTCGGCGACGCGCTGGAACAAGGGCCCGGGGCCGCCGCCGAGCTCCGGCGCGTACGACGAGCGCACCACCCCTCCAAACCGGATGGTCCATTGTACACGAACTGGACGCTTGTGACCATCCGGAACCGGGCATGGTGCGCCGGGAGGTCGTCATGCTCAGACGGGTCGACAAGGCGTGGAGCGCATCAGAAGCATGGAACCTACTGGCTCGATCCGCCGTAGCCCACCTCGGCGGCGCCGCTCCGGACGGCGCACCGATCGTGCGGCCGATCCACCCGGTGGTTCGCGGCGACGCGGTGTGGTTCCACGGCGCGCCCGAAGGCGAGAAGCTCGATCTCGTCGGCCAGCCGGTCCAGCTCACCGCGCACGAGATCGTCGCCGAGGTGCCGAGCTACGCGTTCCACCCCGAGCGGGCGTGCCCGGCGACCACATTCTACACGTCGGTCGCCGCGCGCGGCGTGCTGGTCCGCCTGGACGACCCGATCGAGAAGGCCGCGGTGCTCCAGGGCCTGATGACGCGCATGCAGCCCGAGGGCGGGCACGCTCCGATCCACGCCGACGACCCGCGGTACCGCAACGCGATCGCCGGGATCAGCGTGCTCGGGCTCGTCCGCCCGGAGGTCGTCGGGAAGTCGGCGCTCGGCCAGCGGTACACCCCCGCCGTGCGAGGCCAGGTGCTGCAGGCGCTGTGGCGCCGCGGATCGCCGGACGACCTGCGCGCGATCGACCGGATCGTGGAGGCCGCGCCGCCGGACCCGTGGCCGGCGTTCCTCCGGGGCGCCGACGGCGTCCGGTTCAGGTACGACGCGAGCGCGGCTGCGCGGGACGATCTGCTGGAGCTGCTCGCGGCACAATATTGGAACGAAGGTGTCTCTGGTGAGCGCATCGTGGCGGCCGCCCGCGCCTCGGCCGCCTGGGTCGGCGCCTGGCACGGTGACCGCTTGATCGGCACCGCGCGCGCGATCAGCGACGGCGCCAAGCTGGCGTACCTCATGGACGTCGCGGTGCACCCGGCGCACCAGCGGCGGGGCGTCGGCGGGGCGATGGTGGACCGCCTGCTGGACCACCCCGCGGTGCGCGGCGCGCGCAGGGTCGAGCTCCACACCCGTGACGCGGCGCCGCTGTACGCATCCCGGGGGTTCGGCCTCACGCCGTCGCCCGCGTGGCGGATCGCGATGCGGTACGATCGGGCGTGACCGGCGCCGAGGCGCCAGCCCAGGACCAACCGATGGCGCGCCCCACCCCACTCGACCTGCCCACCGCCCGCTCCCTCGAGGCCCAGCTCCGCGCCCGCATCGCGCCGTGCGTCGATGTCCCGGTGTTCTCGCCGGACGAGTGCGCCCGAATCGTCGGGCTGCGGGACACCCTCGGGTTCGACATCGCGCCCATCGTGGATCGAACGTATCGATCCGCGACCGAGCGCGCGCACGTGGTCGACTCCGAAGTGCGGAAGACCGAGCGCACCCACATCCTCGCCACCCCGGCGACCCGTTGGATCTTCGACCGGGTCGGCGCCATCCTCGAGGGGGTGAACCAGAAGGTCTGGCAGTTCGACATCGACCACTTCGAGCCGTTCCAACTGCTCTGTTACCCTGCCGGGGGCCACTTCGACTGGCACTCCGACCTGGCCGACCGCGGCATCGCGGCCCTCCGCAAGGTGTCCGCGACGATCTTGCTGTCGGCGCCCGACAGCTACGCGGGCGGCGACCTCCAGATCCTCGACGCCGGCAAGGAGATCACGCCCCGGCGCGAGCATGGTCGCGGCGTCTTCTTCCCTTCGTTTCAGAATCATCGCGTGCTGCCCGTGACCAGCGGGCGCCGCGACGTGCTCATCGTGTGGTCGGTCGGCAAGCGCCCCCTGCGCTAAAGCGCAGGGCCGAGCCATCAGCCATCAGCCATCAGGTTCCAGCTTGATAATGGCGCGATGGTGACCCAACCGACCCTCACCTGAACGCGAACACCCGGTCGACTGCCGCTGAGCGATGCATGGCTTTGACCGGGCTGACCGCTGACCGCTGACTGCTGACCGCTTGTTCAAGGTCGGCGATGCGGCACCTACCCAGAGGATCCGCTCGGGGCGGGCTCGGGCTCGGGCGGCGGCGCGTCGGCCGGGCCGCGCACGACCACCACGGAGTCGTCGGCGCCGACCGTCACCGTCACACGCTCGATGCTCTTGCCCGACACACACGGCAACGTCAGCACCACGCCGCCGTCCTCGGGGCGCTTGACCTCGGGCGCCCCCGCGAGCTCGAGCTGCCGCGTCGAGAGCCGCGGGTTGGCACCGAGCAGGTCGGCCGGCCAGCCGCACGCCTGCCCGCTCGCGAGCACGTACACCCACACCCAGGTCACGTCTGCGACGGCGTCGCGGTCGCGCCCCATCCGGTACGACTTGACGAGGCCCGGAAACGCCTCGCCGCCGCACCACACTTCGGGCGGCGATGTTCGCCGTACGAAGCAGTTGTTGGGGTTCTCCCAGTCGCCGACCTCGACCGCGCCGTCCGGGCCCACGGTGTGGGTCCGGGTCTTGATGGTGACCACCTCGAGGCCCTCGATCGGCGGCCCGACCTGGAACCACACCGCCACGTCGTCGCCCTCGGCGATCACCCCGGTGTCGCGCAGGTGTTGCTCCGCGACGCGGTCCGAGTCGCCCCACCCGAACGCGAGCAGCCAAAAGAACGCGATCAAAAGAACTCCTGCCATCCGTTGTCCACCCAGACCAGCAGGCACCGCGACAACAGGTACGAGAACCCTGCTGCGAACGCGTGATCGATCGACTGCCGAAGCGCGGCGAGGTGCTCGGGGGCGTCCCCGTCGGCGACCAAGAGCACGTCGCGGGCGGGCACCGCCACCACCATCCGGCCCCTGATGCCAAGGCCCTCCTTGAGCTTCGGCCAGAAGTCGCACACGAGCAGCGACGCCTCGTAGGTGCCGCCGCACCGCAGCATCCAGGGCCCGTCCCCGTCGACGTGGGGGCCCTCGATGAGCCGCATGACGTTCCGCGACGCCACCTGCACCGACCGCGCGACGTCGACGACATCGGTGGCGAACGCGACGGCGTCGGGCTGATCCCAGGCGAGCACCACGTGCAGGTCTCCAGCGAGCGGCTGCGCGCTCAAGGTGATGCCCCGCGCGCGCGCCGCGTCCATGAACGCGTCGGTCTTGACCATCACGACGAGGTGGCCGGGGCGGCGCGTCACCGCGGAGCGCGCCATCGCGCGCAGGTAGCGGTCGACGATCGCGACGATGTCGACGTCTTGACCGTGGTTCTGCTCAATCTCGCGCCACGGGTTCTCGAGCGACAACGCGGCCGTAACGCCGTCCGGCCAGGTGAGGTCGAGCACGAACGCGTCGGTGCCCCGCGGGCTGACGGCCAGCTCCGGGAACAAGATCGCGAGGCGCCCCAACGCCACCTCACGCAGCGCGACCGGGTCGATGCGCGGCAACCAACCTCCTCGCGGCCGATGATAGCGCGCCGCGAACGGCAAGACGCCGCCTTGCGCTCACGTTAGCGCGTCGCGGGAGGATGCTCCGATGCTGTTTCGCGCCCTGCTCGTCCTGTTCGTCGCCGTCGCAGCCAGCCAGCAGGCGCACGCCGTCGACGTCGGCGTGTCGTACGGGCTGCCGGTG
>CAIUDO010000712.1 GCA_903897935.1 uncultured Pseudomonadota bacterium | reverse complement strand
TGCCTTCTGATTCGAGCCCGACTGGATCGGAGGATCTACGTGCGACCGCGTATCCAAACCAACTACCGATTGCCAACGGTACCTAGCCGCGCAGGTAGCCGCCCTCCCGGCACATTCGCCGCATGGACCCCTTACGTCGGCGGCACCGCCATCGGTTCGCCGAAGCCGACCGAGCCTTGGGCCTCCTTCGGGGCCTACTCCGGCAGCAGCAACAGATCCCACGCCACCCGCCGCCCGACGTCCTGCGCGACCCTGAGCCCCCCCCCATCGTACGACGCCCCCTCCCCGCTCACCCGCACCCGCACCAACCCCTCCTCCCCGATCGGCGTCACCAACCAACACGCCTCACACGTCCGCAACGCCTCCACGTTCGCCGCCACCGGCAAGTCGAACCCCACCGGATCCCCGCTCCACACCGCGCTCAACGACCCCCCCGCCCAGTCCGTGAACGTCACCTGCGCCCCGTCCGGCTCGAGCGCCCCCACCACGTCGTACCGACCGGCGACGTCGTCCGGCCCGATCACCTCCGGGTTCGCCTCCGGCGACAACGTGTCGACCGTGTCCTCCAACATCGGGATGAGCCCCCCCGCGCGTAAGAACAGCGGCAGCTCCGCCAACGGCGCGTCCACCTCCGCTTCCGACGGGCCCTCGTAGACGTCGCCCGTCCGCCAGTCCACGAACCGCCCCCTCGGGAACCGCACCGTCCGCGCCCGCGCCCCCCGCGTGAGCACCGGCGCCACCAACAACGACGGCCCGACGTACCAGGCGTCGTCGACCGCCGCGAGCTCGGGCTCGTCCGGGTGCTCCAAGAACAACTGCCGCGCGACCGGCGCCCCGGTCTGCGTCGCCTCGATCGCGAGCTGGTAGAAGTACGGGAACAACCTGGTGTGCAGGCGCGCGTACGTCTTCCAGGCGTCGTACGCGTCCGGGCTCGTCCAGATCGACGCCTTCTCGCCGTCAACCGACCCGTTGCAGGCGTTCTGGTCCTGCATGTTCGACATCATCGCGCCGACCTGGATCCAGCGCGTGAGCAGCTCGCCGTCCGCGGCCTCCGCGCCGTCCGCGACACAGTGGAAGCCGCCGATGTCCGACCCGCTGTGGGGGACCCCCGACACCCCCAAGTTGAGCGTGGCGCGCACCACCGACGGCAACCCGTCCGCGTCTTCGAACGACGCCGCCGGGTCGCCGGTCCACACGAACGGCACGAAGCCCGACGCGCCGGTGAACCCGCTGCGCGCGAACAGCAGCCAGTCCCCCGCCAACGACGAGTCGTCGAGCATCCGGCTCGCCGCGCGCTGGTACAGCACCGGGTACAAGTTGTGCAACGCCTCGCCGTCGAGCCCCGCCGGCGTGACCACGTCGGGCTGCACGTACTCCCCGAAGTCGGTCATCCACCCGGAGTACCCAAGGTCGACCGCCCACTTCAGCATGCCCTGGTACCACTCGGTGGCCTCGGGGCTGGTGAAGTCGACCGACGCGATCCACACGAGGTCGCCGCTCACCAGCCACGACAACGACGTCTCCCCGTCGCCGTCCACGAGGAAGAACCCGGCGTCTTCCCCCTCCTGATACAGACTCGCCAGCGGGCCGTCGGGGTCGTCCTCGACGTACGGGTTGTAGTAGCCGAGCACCCGCAGCCCGAGCGCGCGCGCCGACGCGGTCCACGCCGCGAGCTCGCCCTCGACGCCGACGTGCGACCCGCCCGGCAAGAAGTGCACCGCGTCGTCGACCGCGGTCAGGGCGAGATCGTGGTCGCGCATCGCCGCGATCTCCGGCACGCCGTCGACGAGATCGCCGCGCCCGACCCGCCGACGCGGCCCGAACGCCCACGGCGGCGGCAACGCCGGGCGGCCGACCGCCTCGGTGAACCGGTCGATCAGGTGGTACGGCCACGGACGCGGGTCGCCCGGGATCGGGACGTAGACCTCCCACGCCAGCTCCGGCCCGAGGCTCCACACCCGCCACGCGTCGTCGCGGGCGCTCGCGAGCTCGAACGTGCTGCGCCCGGTCTCGTCGAGCCAGAACGCGTACCGCTGCGTGGAAAGCATGAAAGGAACAGGATAGTACGACATGCCTGCCCCGTTCGGCGACGGGTTGCTCGGCCCGGCGACCTCCCCCTCCCCGAGGCCGATGCCGCCCTCCTCCGCCCACACGTACAGCGTCTCGCCGCGTTGTTCGGTCTTGTTGAACCGCTCACCGAGGCCCAGGAACCCCTCCCCGGCCGGCGACGCGAACCCGACGCTCCACGCGCGCGGGGCCTCAGCGTCACGCAGCTCGGCTTCGACCCGCAGGCGCGCGGCGTCGACGGTGTGGTCGATCTCGAGCACCGGCACGACGTCGCCGGCGAGGTACGCCGCTTCGTCGCCCGGCGCGACGAGGTGCAGCTCCAGGTGCCCTTGCTGCGACTCGGCGCCGACCACCACCCAGTCGTCTTGCCAAGGCTCGAGATCCGGGTCGAACCCGAAGTACCCGGGCGACACGAGCTGGGTCCACGCCACGTCGCCGTACGCGAACGCGACGGGCGCGTACCCGTCGGCGGCGCCGCCCGGCGTGGTCTCGAGCAGCAGCTCCCCTTCCGACCACACCGCGACGCCGTACGGGGACGCGGTGACGTAGACGAGCAGCCCGTCGTCGCGCAGCACCCAGAGATCCTGCAACGACGGCGATCGGCACCCGGCGGCGAGCAGCGCGACGAGCGCCCCGCGCGCGATCACAGACCCTCGGTGACCCACCACGTGACCACCGAGGGCGACGGGTCGGAGCAGTCGTAGACGCCGTAGAGGATGCTGCCGCCCCGCGACCACTTCAGCTCCCGCATCTCGGCGCCCGGGCACGCGCTGAGGTCCGGCACGAGCTGGCCCGCGAGCGCGTACCCGTCGACGTCGAACACGTACAACGTGGTGCCGTCGGTCGCCGCGAGCTTGGTGGAGTCGGGCGAGAACGCCGCGAGCTCGGGCGTGCCG
This sequence comes from uncultured Pseudomonadota bacterium, assembly GCA_903897935.1. GTDB lineage: Bacteria > Myxococcota_A > UBA796 > UBA796 > CAIUDO01. The sequence continues at coordinate 2,126 of CAIUDO010000712.1, read as the reverse complement.
ACCACCCACTGCCCACGCACCGACTCGAGATCGGTGGGATCGACGTCCCACAGCGTGCCGTCACCACCGTTGCCGAGCGAGCAGACCAGCACGGCGTGCGCGCCGTCCGCCGACACCTCGACGTCGACCAGGTCGCCGACGCACATGTCGACGCGCTGGTTGAGGAACGTGAACGACGAGGTCGCGCTGTCGTACGCGAGGCGCGTCAGGCCGCTCCCGCTGCCGACGAGCACCTGGCTGTTCACGAGGTCGCTCGCGACCCGCTGGCCGTACGGGCCCACGTCCGCCTCGGCGACGACGTAGGCGCCGGTGCCGCCGACGACCGCGAGGTACGTCTCGCCTTGAACGCCGATGTCGAGCGACGCCACCGCGCGACCGGCGGGCAGGACCGACAAGTCGACGACGAGGCCACCGACGTCGCGCACCTCGGCGACGTTGCCGGTCTCGAGGTCCACCACCGTCAACGCGCCGACGTCGGCGCGCGCCACGTAGATGTTGCCCTGGTTGCCGTCGAGCACCATCCCGGTCGGCGTGCTGGCCATCGGGAACGACTGTTCTTCCTCGCCTTCGCTGTCGACCCACTTCACGGCGCCGCCCGTCGCGAGGAACACGTCGCCGCTGCACAGCGGCTCGGCGGTCGGCACCGACGACTCGAGCAGGATCGTGCCCGTGGTCTCGAGCTGGCCCCACGCGTCGTCGTCGCAGTCCCACCCGTCCGCGTCGCCGGTCGGCGCGCTCTCGGGGAGCGCCGTCTCTTGACTCGGGTCCCAGGTCTCGGTGTGCGGCACGCAGTCGTAGTTCTGCGCGCAGTCGGAGTCGGCGCAGTCGGTCTGGCCGTCCTCGTCGTTGTCGGCGCCGTCGATGCAGTCGCCAGCTTCGACGCCTTCCCACACCTTGTCGGCCGGCGCGGCGCACGCGACCATCACCCCGGCGACCACTCCGGTCCAAACCATCCGTTGCGTCATCGACGCGCCTCCTGCCCCGCGGGCCGCGCCGAGTCTACCGGACGGCGCTCGGGATCGCGAGCGACCGCGCGCGCTGCGTGTACGACGAACCCGGCGTGGAGGGCCGCGTGGTCGGGCAGGTCGTGCCGCGACGCCAGATCCCGCGCCGTCGCGATCTCCACCGCCGCCCAGCCCGATCGCGCGAGCAGCGGGCCCGCGCCGGACGGCGGGGTCGCGAACAAGAACGGCTCGCCGATGACGCCGAGCAGGCGCGGCGCGAAGCGCTCCACCGCGGCCCGGCCGCGCTGCGCCGCCGACGCCGATGCGCCCGGCGGGCTCGTGGTCCAGAAGTCGAGCGCGAGGCGCGACCCCGGCCCGCCGAGCTCCGCGAACCCCGAGAGCGCCCGAGAGACGTCGGCCTCGGACAGGTACATCGACACGCCCTCCCAGATGAAGAACGTGCGGGCGCCGCGCACGAACCCGACGCTGGTGAGCGCCTGCCCGAGGTCGTGGGTGCGCAGGTCGACCGCGGCGACGCGCCGATCCGGCCGTGGCCACGCCCCGTCGTGCCGGGCGACGACCTTCGCCTTCCGGGCCGCGGTCGCCGGGTGGTCCACCTCGAACCACGGCGTTCCGCCCAGGTGCTCGGCGAAGCGCCACGCGCGGGCGTCGTAGCCGGCTCCGACCAGCGCGACCTGGTCGACGTCGGGCAGCGCCGCGACCAGCACGTCGTCGATGAACCGGTGGCGCGCGCGGATGTAGTCCGCGAGCCGCCGACCCGCGTGGCGCGCGACCGGCCCGAGCCGCAGCGCCGCCCGCCCGTGCTTGGTGAGGAAGCGCGCCGCGTACGCGTCGTCGACCACCCGCTGCTCGGGCGGGAGCTGCTGATCGAGCGCCCGGAACCAACACACCACCTCGGCGGTGGTGCTCGGACGATCCTGCACGACGACGTCTCCTGCGGGCGTCCCAGATAGCCCTTGAACGAGCGGTCAGCAGTCAGCGGTCAGCGGTCAGCCCGGACAAAGCAATGCATCGCTCAGCGGCAGTCGACCGGGCTGTTCGCGTTCAGGTGAAGGGCGGTTGGGTCACCATCGCGCGATGATCAAGCTGGAAGCTGATGGCTGATGGCTGATGGCTGATGGCTGATGGCTGATGGCTGATGGCTCGGCCCTGCGCTTGTTT
>CAIUDO010000711.1 GCA_903897935.1 uncultured Pseudomonadota bacterium | reverse complement strand
TGGGGGCGCGGTCGGCCCGGGAGCCCGACGGTGCGGCGTGGCTCGCCGCCGGGCTCGGCGTCGCGGCGTGCTGCGGCGCGATGGGGTGCGTGTGCGCCGGCGCCAGCGGGGTGCTCGCGATGCTCGTCGCCGCGGTGGCGTTCGCCCCGGTCACGCGCGCGGTCCGCCTCCGGTGGGCGTGATCGGCGCGTCGGCGTCGAGGCGGCGCACCATCGCGCCGACCACGTCTGCCATGACCTGCAGCGACTGGGGCCGCACGCGGTCGAGCGTGTCCCGCCGCGTGTGGTAGTTGTCCGGTAGCCGGCGGATGTCCTGGCACAACAGCGCGACGGTGCGCAGCCCGCCAGCGGCGAACGCCGACGCGTCGGTGGCCCCGAACGGGATCATCCCGGACGCGATCGGGTGTCCGAGGTCGTGGGCGACCGATCGCGCGAGCGCGACCAGCGCCGGATCGTGACGCGCGCCCGTCGTCAGCTCCCGGGTGACCACGGTGAGGAAGCGCTCGTCGTACACGCCGTCGACGTTGATGTCGATCGTCGGGATCGCGGCGAGCGCCTCCCGGTGGGCGGCGACGAACCGCTTGGCGCCGCGCAGGCCGCACTCCTCCGACGAGCACGCGACGAGGACCAGCTCGGTGTGCGCGAGGCCGTCCGCAGCGAGCGCCCGGGCGACCGCGGTGATCGTCGCGAGCCCCGCGAGGTCGTCCATCGCCCCCGGAACGACCCGAAACGTGTGAAAGACGAGGTGCAGCACGACGAACGGCGCGAGCAACGCCGCGCCCCAGCCGACCGGCGCGCCCGCGGGCAGCGCGCCCGCGAGCGACACGATCCCCACCCCGACGACGAACAGCGGCGCAGCGCCGAGCCCCAGCAGGTTGACCGGGACGCCCAGCGTCTTGAACCAGTACCAGAGGTTGAACTCCCACGCGGCGTCTTGGTGGGCGCTGAGGATCACCCGCTGCGTCACCGCGCCGCGTGGTCGCACCACGCCGATCACGTTCGTGCCGGTGCGTCGCGGGAACAGCGGGTCGACGAGCTCGACGTACAGCAGCAGCTCGGCGATCGTGACCACGGCCGCCGTCGCGGCGAGCGCGACGGCGAAGGCGGGTGCTGCGCCGAGCGCCGCGAGCGCCACCAGCGTCATCGTCGAGACGAAAGGGATGAAGCCGAGGAACGCGTGCGGGTGGCACACGAACGGCTCGGCCCGCACCTCGTCGCAGAACGTCGCGAACCGCTGCTCCAGCAAGCGGCCGACCGCCCGCTCGCCGGGTGAGCACGACGCGCGCGGGCCGACCGCGAGCGCCTCGGCGATCTCCGCCTGCATACGCGCAGGATCGTGCCTCATGCGGACGCGCGCCGGATGTGGTCGACGATCAGGTCGGCGATGCGCGGCCAATGGCGCGGCATGAACGCGGGCCCGAGGTCGTCCATCAGCTCCAGGCGGGCGCCCGGGATCGCCTCGGTGAGCTGGTGGGCCGCCGCCACCGAGAACAACGGGTCGTGCGTGCCGTGGATGACCAGGGTCGGGCACCGGATCGTGCCGCACGCCCGCGTGCGGTCCCCCGCCGCGATCGACGCGGTGAGGTGCCGCCGCACGCCGTCGGGGGTGGGGCGGCCGGGCCACGCCGCCCGCGCGATCTCCCGGAGGTACGCCTCGTCGAAGCCCTCCGCGCCGTTGCACAGGTCACGCGCCAGCCGCACGAGGTGCGCTTCGAATGCTTCTTGGCCCGGTTTGGGCCGGCGCAGCAGGATCGACACGCCCTTGAGGCTCGGCTTGGAGACGGCCCGTCGCCCGGTGCCGGACATCAGCGACGTGAGCGTGCGGGCCCGCTCCGGGTTCCTCGCCGCCAGGATCTGGGCGATCATGCCGCCCATCGACACGCCGACGACGTGCGCGGACGCGACCCCGAGGTCGTCGAGCACCACCAGCACGTCGTCGGCGAGGTCGTACAGCGTGTACGGGGGGCGCAGCTTGCGCCGGAGCAGCCACGCGCCGAGGATCTGCGGCAACGAGGGCGGCGGGCGCTCCTCGCGCCGGCTGCCGCCGACGTCGCGGTTGTCGAGGCGGACCACGCGGAACCCGGCGTCGACGAGCGCGTCGCAGAACGACCGGTGCCAAGACAGGCGCTGCACGCCCAGGCCCATGATCAGCACGATCGTGTCGGGCCCGTCGCCGAACACGTCGTACTCGGTGCCGCGGGACGTGGTCGCGGTGCGCATCGTGGCTCCTCGGGGCCGAGCGTCTATCGCGTCCGCGGGTCGGGCCCGAGCCGGCCCGCTCGCGATAGTCTGCGGGCGCAGGAGGGGGCGTGTCGGTTGTCGATTTGCTCGAAGGCGCGTTCGCGGACCGGGGCGCCGCGGTGTGCGCCGAGACGGGCCTCGGCGGGTCGTGGCCGGAGGTGCTCGCGACGGCGCCGGCGGGCTTGTTGAGCGGGGTGACCGACGCCGAAGCGGCCCTTGAGCGCCTGCGGGACGGCTGGGCGACGAGCGCGCTGCGGCCGGCGTTCGCGGTAGCGAAGGCGCTCGTGGTCGTGCGGGGGCGGAGGCTCGGCGCCGACGCCCCAGACGTGCTGGTCGACCTCGCGGCGCTCGGCGAGATCGCCGGTCGCGCCGGCCTGCGCGCGCAAGCAGACGCCGCGCTCGACCGCGCGTGGGCGGTGTCGCGGTCGTCGCTTGGGGGCAACGACCTGCGCGTCGCCGTGATCGCCGGGCACCGCGCGTCGCATCGGTATCGGAACGGCGATCTGGCGGAGGCGGACGCGATGCTCGAGGCCGCGCTGCGGATTCGTCGCGCGGTCGCGCCAGGGTCGGTGGGGCCGACAGTGGCCCGCCTCGCCGAGGTTCGGATGGCGGCGGGACGCCCCGGCGACGCGTTGCCGCTGCTCGAGGAGGCGTGGCGGGGCTATCGGGCCGCGCTCGGGCCGGACGATCCGCGCTGCCGTCAGCGCGCGCGCACGTTGGCCGCGACGGCGATCGCGCAGGGGCAACCTGGGCGGGCGGTCGACGCGCTGCGCGACCTGCTGGCGTCGGCGCGCGCCGCCGACCACGCCGACGAGGTGATGGGGTTCGCGTTCGAGCTCGGCATCGCGCTCGTTCGATTGGGCCGGATGGAGGAGGGGCAGCGCCTGGCCGACGAGGCGCTGCGGCTGACCCGCGCGGTGCGGCCGGGTCCGCACCCCGAGCTGCCGCGTCGCCTCAACGCCTGGGTCGAGATCACGCTGCGTCGTGGCCGTCGCGAAGAGGCCGAGGGCCTGCTGCTCGAGGCGCTGGAGGCCGAGAAGCGCCTGCACGGGCCGACCAGCTTCGAGGTGGCCGTCCGTTACGTGCAGATCGCGCAGTTCTGTCGCGAGCAGGGGCGCCACGCCGAGGCCCTCGGGTGGCTCGAGCCCGGCGCCACCTTGGTGCGCGCGGCGGCCGGGGACAGCTCGCCGGCCACCCGCCACGCGGTCGGGCTGCTCGTCGACGTGCTCGCCGAGGAGGCGGTAGCCGCGAACGGGCGGCGGGACCGGTTGCTCGCCGAGCAGCTCGCCGAGCGCGCGCTGTCGGTCGGGTCGCCGGTGCTCGGCGCGGACGCTCCGGCGGTGCGAAAGCTGCGTGAGCTCGTCCGCCAGCTGGGCACCCGGAGTCGCTAGCCCCGCCGCGTGGGTCCGCGCTTTCCCCGGCGGCGTCGGTCGGATAGTCGCCCGCCCCGATGGAGTGACGCATGGCGAAGGACAAATCGGCCCCAGGATTCCCACGCGATCGCGTGCGAAACATCGGGATCGCCGCCCACGTGGACGCCGGCAAGACCACGCTCACCGAGCGCGTGCTCTTCTACACGAAGACCGTGCATCGAATCGGCGAGGTGCACGAAGGCGCCGCGCACATGGACTGGATGGCCGAAGAGCAGGCCCACGGCATCACGATCACCGCCGCCGTGACCCAGTGCCCGTGGCAGGACCACCTCGTACAGATCGTCGACACCCCCGGGCACGTAGACTTCACGATCGAGGTCGAACGTTCCATGCGGGTGCTCGACGGCGCCATCATCGTCATGGACGGCGTCCGTGGCGTCGAGCCGCAGACCGAGACCGTCTGGCGCCAGGCGAACAAGCACCGCGTCCCGCGCTTCGTGTTCGTCAACAAGATGGACCGGCCGGGCGCGGACTTCTCGCGCGCGATGGACAGCATGCGTCGGCGCCTGCGCGAAGAGCCGGTCCCGGTGTGTGTGCCGCTCGTATCGAGCCGAGAGGTGCTGCACGTCATCGAGGGTCGGGTCTACACCTTCAACGGCGCGAACGGCGAAGACGTCTCGACGCGCGAGCCGAGCGCGTCGGAGGCCGAGGACCTCGCGGTCTGGCGGGAGACGCTCTACCTGGCGCTCGGAGAGCACGACGAAGCGCTCGCCGACCTCGTGCTCGGCGAGGAGCAACCTCCCGAAGACATGGTGTGGGCCGTGCTCAAGAAGGCGACGCTCGCCGGCAAGGTCCGTCCGATGTTCTCCGGGAGCGCGCTGCGCAACTGGGGCGTGCAGCCGATGCTCGACGCGGTGCTCAAGGTCATGCCGTCGCCGCTCGAGCGGCCTCCGCCGGTGGGCAAGGACCCGAAGGGTGGGGACGTCGTGGTCGACATGGTCGACGGTGAGCCCCTCGTCGCGCTCGCGTTCAAGGTGCAGCTGCTCGAGGGCCGCCGCCACGTGTTCGTGCGGATGTTCCGGGGCACGTTGGAGCCGGGCCAGGAGGTGTGGTTGTCCGGTCGCGACACCACGGAGCGGGTCGCCCGCGTGTTCGAGGTCGACGCGAACCACAAGTCGCGGGTCGACAAGGCGTGGGCCGGGCAGATCGTCGTGCTGGCGGGCCTGCGGTGGGCCACCACCGGCGACACGTTGTGCGCGCCGGGGTCGCCGGTGTTGCTGGAGCGCATCGACGCGCGTCAGCCGGTGCTCGGCCTCGCGATCGAGCCGCGTTCGAGCCGGGAGGAGGAGAAGGTCCTCGAGGCCATCAACAAGATGACCGAGGAGGATCCTACGCTCAAGTTCGAGGAGGACGCCGAGACGGGCCAGCGTGTGCTCAAGGGCATGGGCGA
>CAIUDO010000710.1 GCA_903897935.1 uncultured Pseudomonadota bacterium | reverse complement strand
CCATGGCGGCCCAAACGCGAGGCCAGCATCCCCGGTCTTTGGCGGCCCCAATCGCTCCTACGGGTCAGGTCTACCTAAACTTGAACCCTCATCACGGCCGCGTGCGTCTCCTGGTAGTCCCAGACGTTGTGCTGGGTCATGACCGCGGCCCGCTCGTAGTCGAGGTGGTCCTCGATGCCGTCGAGGTCGAGGTCGGAGCTGTTGTTGATGAGCTCGCGGATGTCGTCCGTCGCGAGCGCGCCCCACCCGAGGTACGAGCCGCCGACCGGCATCGGGGTGCCGCTCTCGACGCACCAGAACGCGTCTTCGCCGAGGTGCGGGGCGTAGGCGTTGTTGTCGGTCGTGTAGGAGCCGAAGAAGGTGTCGAGCGAGCCGCCCGCCGGGATCCGGTACTCGCCGCCGTAGGCGCCGCCGGTCTCACCGAGGATCGCGCCCTGGCTGCCCTTCACGGTGTCGAACGCCATGAACGAGTCGAGGCAGACGTCGTGCGCGCCCGAGTTGAAGTACGTGAGGGTGGCCTCGGCGGTGACCTCGGCGGTCAAGATGCCGAGCGCGAGCGCCTGCCAGCCGGTGTAGCAGCCGTCGACCGGCTCGTAGTCGCCGCACTGCTCCTCGCAGTCGAAGCCGCAGGAGATCTTGGTGCCGTTGGCGGTGACGTCGCTGTAGACGACGATGTCGGTCAGCCCGCCGATGTCGCCGAGCATGGCCTCCTGACCGCCGCCCGTCGCGTACACCGAGTCGCCGTCCCACAGCCAGTCGTTGCCGAGCTCGGGGGTGGGCGTGAAGTGGTCGGGCGCCGACAGGTCATCAGCGAAGACCTCGGTGCCGACGTTGGGATCGAGGTCGTCACAGTCGTCGGCGCCGATGACGCCGTCACCGTCGACGTCGAGGTAGCTGGCGACGTAGTAGTCGGCCGGGCACTGGTCGAACGCGCCGATGACGCGGGTGATCGCCTCCGCGCCCTCGAGGTCCGTGAAGCGCGACGGCAACAAGGCCGCCGCGACGCCCGCCTGCTGCCCGGTGAGCACGAACGCGCCGCCGAGGTTCGCGTACTGGCCGAACACACCGGCCTCGTTGAGCGCGAGGCTCAGGCGGAGCGCGAGCTGGTCGGCCGCGGCGCCGCCCTCGGCGAGCGCGGCGCGCAATGCGGAGACGCTCTCGAACTCGGCCGCCAACCCCGCGCGATCGAAGTTCGCGCTGAGGATCTCGGACGCTTCGCCGAGCCACTGCTCGGGACCGTAGGCGCAGCCGATGCCGTACACGTCTGCCGCGTCGGAGTGCATGAAGGACGGGCCGTGGACCGCCGGCCCGGGATCGACGACCAGCACCTCGACCGGCACGCCGTCACCGTCGACCGCGCCAACCGGCGTTCCTTCATCGACTGCGCAACCAACGGCCGTGAGGAGAGCGACCGACACCAACAACGAGCGACCCATGGCAGACCCCCTTCGACACGCGGCGACTAACGCACGATGCCGCGGCCTGGAGCGCGCCCGCAAGAATTTCCCTACCGCTGACGCGACAACCACGCGCTCGCGGGCAGAGCGCGTCGCAGGGGATCCACTCAAAGTCTAGTAAATGCGAGAGTTTAACGAATCAGGTCCCACGGGATCCGCCCCGGTGACCGTCATTGCGTGTAAGGCCACCTTGCGGCCCGTGCGACGTCAGCGAGGCTCGAACGGCGCCTCGACCCACAACGCGCCACGGAGGTCGCCGGCGGCGTAGCCGGTGGCGGCGTCCGTCGGGTACGCGGCGGCCAGGGCGGCCTTGACGTCCGGCACCAGCGCGTCGGCCGGGCCGTGGCAGAGCAAGCAGCCGGGCTCGACGACGATCGGCTTGAGGATCTGCACGACGCGCGCGCCGTCCGCCTCGACCACCCTGCTGACGCCGGTGACGCCCGCCGCGTTCCGCTCACCCTGCTCGGTCAGCCACGCCCGAACCCAGTCTGGCCCGGCGTTCGCCGGGTTGCGCAGCCGCAGCGACGACCGCCCGGCCGACACGCCGTGCTCGGCGCCGAACGCCGCGGTGATCGCCGCGGCGTCGAGCGAGCACGCGGACACGCCTGCCGCCGGCCCCCCTTCGGCGATCGCGGCGGACAGCCGGTCGCGCAGCGACACCGCGAGCCGGGGCAACGACCGCTCGATCTCAGCGATGCGAGCGGCGTCGGCCGCTGGATCCGACACCACGACCGCGGGCGGGGCCGCGACGGGCTCGGGCTGCGATGCACACGCGACGATCCACCACATCGGTCCTCCGGGGCGCGCCCGCGTCGCAGCTAACCGACCTCGTTGGTTACACGTGGTCGGCGAGGTGGTCCTGCGTGGCAACCTGCTTACACGAACGCTGGTCGCGCTGTCCGACGCCGGCGTACGATTCGTCGTGTGTGGCGGCGTTGCCTGCGTGCTCCAAGGCGTCGCGAGGGCGACGCATGACCTGGACGTGCGCGTGCGCCTCACCGACGACGACCTGCGCGCCCTGATCGTGGCGTGCCGTGCCGTGGGCCTCACGCCCCGAATTCCAGAGCCCATCGAGGCGGTGTTGGACCCGGCACGGCGCCACGCCTGGATCGTGGAGATGCGCGCCGTCGTCTACACGCTGCTCGCCCCGGACGGCTCGTTCTCGCTCGACGTCTTCCTGCGCTACCCGCTCACGTTCGAGGAGCTCGACGCCGTCGCGGACGTCGTCGTGATCGAGGGCCGCTCGGTGAAGGTGTCGAGCAAGGCACACTTGATCGTCGCGAAGCGCGCCGTCGACCCTCCCCGAACCCGCGACCTTCGCGACATCGCCGACCTCGAGGAGCTGCTTCGTGGGGACCGATGACCGAATGCCACGCTCCGACGAGGTCGACCCGGACTTCGACGGCCACCACGAGCGCCCGTTCGCCGCGCTGACCGCCGACGAGCGGCTCGATTGGCTCTGGGCGTGCATGGAGCTGCTCAACACCGTCGCGCGGAGACCGAGCCACACAACGGGCGTGCCGCCGGAGCCACCCGACTGAGCACCTTCGGTCAACCGGGCTTGTGCGCCGTCACCAGGAAGACCGGCCACACCTTGCCTTCCTTCTGGACGTCGCACGCAGTCTCGAACCGCACGTCGACGAAGCCGGCCTCGGTGAGCAGGCCCCCGAGCGCGTCGCGGTCGAAGCCGGCGTGGAACACCCCCTCCATGCCCGGGGGGTGGAACGTGCCGTCTTCCGCGTCCAGGTCGGCGAGCGCGACCTCACCCCCCGGACGAAGGTGCTCGTAGAACGCCCGCATGAGCGCGGCGGTGTCTGCGACGTGGTGCATCGCCATCGCGCTCACGATGAGGTCGACGGTCAACGGGAGCGGCGCGTGCACGATGTCTTGGCAGTGGGTCGTGATGCGGCCACGAAGCTCTTCTTTGGCCTCGAGCTGGGCGAGCATCGCCGCCGACACGTCGACGGCGTGCACGTGACCGACCGACGCGGCGAGCCGCCCGCCGACGAGCCCGGTGCCCGCGCCGAAGTCGAGCACGATCCGGTCTGGGCTCAACCGCACCGCCGATCGGATCGCGCGCACGACCCCCTCGGAGATCTGCATCGGGACGGGGCGGCTGTCCCAGTCGGACGCGCGCTCGGCGAACATGTCGGCCATCGAACCCCCCGGCCGCCCGCTAACCGGCGACGCCGACCCGCGAGGGGACGGCAACTCCCGCGATCAGGCCGGCACGCGTGACCGTCGGCGTTGCCGGCCGCGACCTCGAATCGCCGGGCGTGCTATGACCGCGGCGTCGGCACCCAATCGCTGGGTGCCCCAGGCACCAGGAGGCGAAGATGGCGCGTGTACGCAGGTTTGGTTGGGGCTCGTGGGGTTTGGCGGTCGCGCTCGCGTTCGCGGCGTCGGCCCCGCTCGGCGGCGCCGGGTGCGCGAAGCAGGTCGAGGCGACGGCGCCTACGGTCGCGCCGGTGCTCAAGCCGATCTTCTTCGAGACTGGGTCCGACGCGATCACGCCCGAGCAGAAGATCGTCATCGCGAACGCCGGGAAGTTCCTGAACCGCAGCGACTGGTGGGTGCTCGTCGTCGGGATGGCCGACTCGGTCGGCGACCCCACGACCAACGCGAAGCTCGCGCTCGAGCGGGCAGAAGCGGTGGCCGCGGAGCTCCGGAAGGTCGCGCCGGTGTCGCCGCCTGCGCGGATCCGGGCGTACTCGATCGGTGAGCAGCTCTCGACCGGCGGATCCACCGTGACCGAGCGCAAGGTCGAGTTCGTGTTCTACCAGAACGACGGGCGCACGCCGGAGCAGGTCATCAGTGACAGCCGCACGATCGCCGACGATCTGACGAAGAAGGCCGTGAACTGATCAGCGCTTGCGAGCCGGGCGCGCTTGGAAGCCCGCCCTCTGGAGTCACTGCGCGTCGGTAGGGAGCGTGGACCTCTCGCGGACCGGCATCCGGGCGCGCTCATTGCGCGTCGGTGCGGACCCGCGGGCTGGAAGCCGGCGCTCCCGGCAACCGGGCGCGCGTGCACGCCCGCCCTCTGGAGTCACTGCGCGTCGGTAGGGAGCGTAGACCTCTCGCGGACCTGCATGCGGGCGCGCTCAGTGCGCGTCGGCACGTACGGAGCGCGGACTTTTAGTCCGCCTCCCGCCCGGGACGAGCCGGGAAGCCCTAGAAGCCCGCGCTCCGGCGTGTCGCCATGGTGTTTGTGGCGCTTGCTCGTCTGGTTGCTGGTCGCGCCGGCGTCAGCCGCCGGACACGACCAAAGCGACGCCGGGATCCGCACGGTAGCACAGATCCTGTTGGAACCATCGACGCTCATCACCTCGGAGGCGCGTACATGACCGATCATCCCCTTGGTCCCGTTCGGTTCTCGGGCACGAGATCGCGCCGCGAAGGTCGTGTTTGGGGCGTGCTTGGGGGATTGCTGCTCCTGGTCGCCGTGTTGTCGCTGGCGGGAGGGGCGTTCGTGGGCTTGCTCGGGTTCGCCGGCAGCCTCACGTCGAGGAGCCCAAACGTCGCCGCGGCGGGCCTGAGCGTGGTGCTGTTCGGCGGCGGCGGCCTCTGCGTGAGCCTCGCGCTCGCGCTCCCGGGCGTCTTGCTGTGGCGCAAAGGCAAGGCCAACGCCTCGAACACCTGGCAGGAGTCGATCGAGGTGCGCGAGGGCGGGCTCGTGCTCACCGAGCGGAGCGGCGCCCGCGCCCTCCCGTGGGACGAGGTGGTCGGGTTCCGGCGCCCGCCGCCGCGCGGGCGCGTCATGGGCGTCGCGTTGAACGTCCCCTATTCGTTCTTCAGCGTCGAAGGGCCCCCTGGACAGCGCTTCCAAGCGGCGTGCATGCCGGACCTCGAGGCGATGGGCACGTTCGTCGAGCAGCAGGTCATCCCGCGCCGGCTCGCCCGCGCGAGCGCGGCGCTGGCGCGCGGCGAGACGGTTCGGTTCGGCGACGTCGTGGTGTCTCCGTCCGGCATCGCCGGCTTCAGCGTGATCGGTCCGACGAAGTGGGCGAACTTCGAGGGCTTCGGGATGGGCAAGCACCACCAGCTCGCCATCAAGGAGCGCGGCAACCCGTTCTTGCTCAACGGCCCGTTGTACATCGACGTGCCTGACGTGGCGGCGTTGATGGCGCTCGCTGCGCAACGCCGCTCCGCCGCTCCGTAGGTTCCGCGCGATCGACCCGTCGCCGTCGCGGGCGCTCCGACGCCGCGGCGGTTGCGCTACAGTCGCCGCCCGAGGAGGTGCCGTGGCGCGTCGCGCGGTCGTCATCCACGCCCCGAGCTTGCTGCGCAAAGCGCTCGCGACGTCGTCCGGAGGGCGGTGGGATCCCAGCGGGCGACCCACCGACGCCTTGTTCGCCATCGCCGCCGCCCTCGACCGGGTGTGGGCGTTCAAACAGCCGGACGCCGCCGTCGCCCTCGTCGACGACGCCCCGACCGGGGAGCAGGCCGCCCGCCTGCCCGAGCTGCTCGCCGCGCTCGGCGTCCCGTGGCGGACCGTGCCCGACCCGGCGCGCGCCGCCGCGACCCTCACCCGGGCGGCCATCGACGACGGCTACGACGTCGTCGTCGTCGGCAGCGACAAGCGCCTCGCGCAGCTCGTCGGTCCCGGATCCTGGTGGTACGACGCCTACAAGGATCTGCGGTACACGCCCGAGCTCGTCACCAAGCGCTTCGGCGTCGGGCCGGCCCAGGTGGCGGACGTACTCGGGCTCGCGGGCGACGACGACACGCTGCCGGGCCTCACGGGCGTCGGCAACAAGGGCGCGGCCGACCTCGTGCGCGCGTTCGGGAGCGCGGCGGAGGCCCTCGAACGCCTGCCGGAGGTCGGCGGCCGGGTCGGCAACGCGCTCCGGGCCGACCCCGCGGCCGCGCGGGCCGAGCTGGAGCGGGCGCACCTGCGGTCGTCCGATCCGCCGGTCGTGGCGTGGCGCGACGTCCCGTGGGCGCCCCCGGACCCCGCCGCCCGAGACGCCGCGCTCCGCGCGTTCGGCTTCCACGAGCTGCTCGTCGATCACGCCGATGGGGACGCGTCCTCGGCGATGGTGTGGGGCCCCGGCGACGCCGCCGCCCAGCTCGCCGCGTGGTCCGACCGCGTCGTCGCGGTGTTCCCGTTGTACGACGGCCCGTCGCCGCCGCGGGGTACCCTCGTCGGGCTCGGGCTGTCCGACGGCGCGTCTTCGGCGTATGTCCCCGTGACCTCGACCGCCGGCCTCGACGCGTGCCGGTTGTGGCTGGAGCGCGCCGACGCGCCGAAGGTGACCCACAGCGAAGACGCCGCGTCGTTGTTGCTGCGGGTGGGCGTCACCCTGCGTGGCGTCGTCGGCGACACCGAGCACGCGTCGCACGCGCTCGAGCCCAGCAACCACGCGCCGCACGAGCTGCCGGGCGTCGCCAGGGTGCGGCTCGGGCGGGCGTTGCCGGAGGAGGCCGCGGTGCGCGGGGTCGGCAAGGGCCAGCGCGCGTGGGCGGACGTGCCGGTGCCCGCCGCCGCGGCGTTCGCGGGCGCCCACGCCGACGCGATGTGGGCGTTGTGGGCCCAGCTCGGGCCCCAGGTGCCCACGCACGTCTCCGCGGAGCAAGCGACGCTCGCGGCGGTGCTCGT
>CAIUDO010000709.1 GCA_903897935.1 uncultured Pseudomonadota bacterium | reverse complement strand
GGGACGGTCCACGCGAAGCTGCCGGAGTCGGCGATGCCTGTCGCGATCGGAGTCCAGGACGCGCCCGAATCCACCGAGTAGGCGAGGTCCACCGAGGCGAGCGCCGCGTTGTTGGTGTCCGTGGCGTTCCAGCGGATGGTCTGCGTCGAGCCGACGAGCCACAGTTCGCCGCCCGACGGGGCGACGACATGGGCCGAGGGCAGCGCGTCGGTGTGGCGCGGCACCTGCTTGACGATGCAGTGGATGGCGCCCGACGCCGTGATGATGCTCGAGCACTGGATCGGCACGATCTGGACTCCCGGACCCGCGGCGGCCTGCCACTTGGCAAGCGCGTCGGCGTCACGGTCGTTGTAGGCCGCGTTGCCCCCGGGCGCGAGGAGCGTGCCGTAGCACGGGATGAAGATGCGGTTGTTCACGCGGAACGCATTCGCGTAGGTGTAGTGGGTTGCGCCGACGTTCCACGCCTGGGGGCGGAAGACCTCGAACCCGAGGGCCTGCATGTAGGGCACGGCGTTGTTCGTCACGCTCAGCGCGGTCGCGTTCGAGCCGGGGATGAACTCGCTGATGACGACGGTGTTCTCGTCGACGAGGTACATCCACATGTCGACGTGTCCCGTGCCGTCGACGGTGAACGGAAGCTGGGGCATGATGTGCAGCGTGTCGATGCCCTGGAACGATCCGTGGAGTTCGCGGATGAGCGCCTCGGAATGACCGCCCGTCGTGGGGTTGTCGAGGTTGACGAGCGCCGTGCAGAAGCCGCTGCGGTTCGGTCCCGGCTGGAAGTTGCCACCCGAGTAGTAGAGTCCTTGGTCGTAGGTGGGCACGCCGAGCGTGAGGTCGCCGACAAGGGTGGGGATGAAGTTGTCGGCGGGGCGCGTGGGGTAGTAGTGGCTGTCGACGACGGCGAGCGTGCCGTTCTGCCAGATGAAGTGGGGGCCGTAGTCGCGCATCCACACCGAGTTGTTCGGCTGGATGATGAAGACGACCTTGCTCATATTGGCGCCCGCCGCGACGAAGGCGGTGGTCGCGGCATTCGCGGTCGTCTGGTTGGCGACGACGACATAGGCGATCTCGTCAAAGGCCGCGCTTGCCGTCAGGCTCGCCACGAGCGCCGTGACGACGGAGTTCCACGTATTGCCGTACTGGTAGATGACGCCGCGGACGGGCGCGTACTCGGGTGGCGAGGAGATGAGCCCGGTCGACGGTGCATCGGCCACGCCGCCGTCGCCCGCACCCGCCGTGAGGTCGAGGGCGTAGGGCGTCAGCGATTGATTCGGGTCGTAGGGGGTTCCGCCCTCGCGCACGCGGGTCAGGGTGGAGCGGTGCTCGATCTCGGGCTGGCGCGAAGCTTGCTCGTCGCCGAGGGCACCACGGGGTTTGTCCTCCGCAAGCGCCGCGCTGTGGACGCCGAGGAACAGCGAGGCGGAGGCGATGGCGCGGGCGATGTCGCGGCGCGCTGGACGGATGTTGCTCAGGATTTGCATGAGGGGAACGGAGTAGGGAACTGGACGCCGGAAGTCGGCCGCGGTGCGAGAGGAGTCTGCCGACCGAACCGACGTGGTCAATGGAGGGGACGCTCGATTTGAACAGGGTTCGAAGAAGATTGCGTCGGTGCAGTGGTTTCGCGGGAAACGCGGAGGCGGCTTCTCGGTCTTGGTGCGAATTTTGCGGACGCGGACGGGATGTCTGAATTGGGTTGGCGCCTGAGGGCGTCGCGCGCATGGCTCGAACCCCTCGGTTGTCGAGCGGATTCGCCCGAGTGCGCTTGGAGAGACCGACTGCGGTGCTAGGTTCTGCAGCGCATGCATCGCCTCGCG
>CAIUDO010000708.1 GCA_903897935.1 uncultured Pseudomonadota bacterium | reverse complement strand
GTCGGCGCGCGGGCCGCCGGGAGGCGCGGAGCGCGCGGCGGGGACCTGAAGCGCGGCGAGGACGCGCGACGGGACCGGAGACGTGTGTCCGGGTCGGGCGATGTGCGCAGGAACCGTGGGTTTCGGGGGGTGGCGTGCGTGCGAAGCGGGCCTTGTGCGTCGTCGGGCAGCCCGTCGTTGCGGTCGGCTGGGGCTTGGGGTAGGCTCCCAGCGTGCTTGATGTTTCCTATCCCTCTTTGCAGGATACACGAAGAGGAAGTCGCCCTCGTACTTGACGAGGTTCGGGAAGAACGCGCGCCCGACCGCGGGCCAGTTGGGGAAGCGCTGCGCGGCGCCGGCGTGGGTCTGCTTCGTGATGGCGCGGGAGTTCAGTGCGGCGCCTTCGTGCACGACCTTGACGCGCATCGCCGCGTCGGCCGTGAGCACGCGCGTGGCCGGGTTCCAGCGCACCGGGTACGCTTCTACCGTGGAGCCCGGAATCCCCGCCATTTTACCCGCGATCTTGCCGCCGAGGCCGTCGCCGGCCGGGTAGTTCGACGTGAGCGCGTACACCGTCGGATCCTTCACGAAGCGCTCCGCGGTGCCGCCCACGGTGAGGTCGCGCTCGCCTTCCACTTGGGGCCACACGTTCATGCCGGAGAAGGTCTTCGTTCCCGAGCGCGACACCGCACCGACGACCACGCGCGACGCGGAGGTGCCGAGCGCGATGTCGCCGCGGAAGACCGGCAGGTCCGGCGCGCCGAGGCGCGCGAGGGTCGCGAGGCCGGGGACGGTGATCTTCGCGTACGTGACGCCGGTCGGGTCGACCTTCCGCTCCACGTAGAACCCGTGGATCTTCAGGTCGAAGTAGCTCACGTTTGCCGTGGAATTCACCGCGTCGAAGCGCACCTCGGCCGGCGTTCCCGCGGCGGCGTTGTCGAGGGCCATCCAGGTCTGCGTGATCGCGTCGCCTGCGGAGTCGATGGCTTCGGCACTCGCGAGGTCGGCCTCGGTGGCCGCGCTGCAGCCGGCGAGCAGGCTCACGGCGACGAAGGCAAGCGGAAGCGAAAGGGAAAGCGACGTGCGGAACATGATGACCCTCGATTCGAAGACGCGGAGGCCCGCGCGCCGCGCGTTCCGGATGAACGCGGAGGAGCTTTGGGCCGGGTGAAAGCGAGCCGCGTGGTGCGGCTACGGGGAGTTCTTCGCCGCAAGGGCGCTCACCCTGACAGGGCGCATGTCGATTCCTGCCCACGTGCGCTCGCCCGACGGGTCACGAACGCGTGGGGGGCGTGCGATGACGGCAGCCGCGCCCGTCGCCGTCCCGATCGTCACTCCCGCGCACCCGCGCGCACGCGGGAATCGCGCGAATCCAGGAGCGCCGCGACCCGGCCTAGTCGAGCAAATGCGCCGCGAAGAGGAGCTGCGCGCCGAAGTAGAGCGGCAGGCCCCAGTAGCGGTTCGTGTGGCTCGGGTTCACGAACTTCTGCCGCGCGACCGCGAGGTCCGAGACGAAGAAGCTCGTGGCCGCGAGCACGAGGTACGGCGCCGGGCGGAAGCCGTGCGTGCCGATCGCGCAGGCGACCATGCCGCTGATGACGCTCATGTACGCGAGCACGGGCACGACCATCGGCTTCGGCACGTGCGGCCGGAGCCAGCGCCACACGAGGCCGCCGAACACCGCGCACGGGATCGCCATGACCGCGACGTGACCCAAGGAAACACCTCGCAAGACGAACGCGCCGAGGAAGCCCACGTGGCCCAGGAGGAACGCGCCGAGGCCCGCGAGGAACGAGGCGTCGGTCTTCAACATGAGGCACATGTCGCCCACGAGCGAGAGCGCGAGCGCGGCGACGAACGCGGTCGTGACCGCCGAGCCCGCTCCATTCGCGAAAATCGCCTCCGTGGAGGCGACGTGGATCCCGAGCGCGAGGAAGGTGAGCGACGCGAGCGGCTTGCCGACGAATTCGAACACGCGCTTGCCGGTGTGATCCGCGACGAACATGCCGCCGACGCCGAGGCACGTGGCGAGTGTCGCGAGGGCAAGGGGCGAGAGAGGCGAGCCTTCCATGGCGCATGATTCGCGCGGATGCGCGCGGCGCGCAAGGGGGCGGCCCTCGTCGCACGAACGCGGGCGCACGGAGAGGGAAGCCCGTTGCGCCGACCGCCGCGCTCGTCGATACTTCCTCTGCGATGGGCGACGAACCGGAAAGCAAGGCTGCGCGCTCCGCCGACGCCGCGCTCATCGTGAGGCTCGGCCCCGTGCGCGATTTCGCCGAGGCCATCGGCGCGGACGACATCGTCACGCCCAAAGAGTTTACGTTCCTCAAACAAAAGATCGGCGACATGATCCCGGTCGAAGAGGGCGAGTCCATCGACGTGCTCGCGCGCCACGCGATTCGCCTCTTCGCGCCGCAAGCGCGGCCCGAGGCCATGGCGACGCTGCAGCTCCGCATCGCGAAGCTCGCGCCCTCGATCGAGGCGGTCACGATCGACGGCGTCATCTCGCTGCAGGAGCTCGAGTTCCTCAAGCGCAAGGTCGTCGAGCTCAACATCCTGCGCCCGAACGAGTCCGTCGAGCATCTCGTACGAGTCGCGCTCAAGCCCGTGCTCGATCGCGTGAAGCTGCACCCCGCGGTGCAGGCGGCGCTGTACGGCGGCAAGAGCCAGGGCCCCGGTCCCATCGCCGTCGTCGTCACGCCCGACGGACGCGAGGCGCGGGCGATCGTCGAGAAAGGCCAGCGTTGGGGCGCCGAGGAGGTCGCGCGGGCGCTCGCGGAGGCGCGGGTCACCCATGGCATCGAGAAGCGCTGGGTCGAGGGGCGCGTGCCCGTCGTGCAGCCCGGGCAGACCGTGGTGCTCGCGCGGGGCACGGAGCCGGGCACCGGCGAGCCGAGCGTCGTCGAATGGCACACGCCCACGCACGCGAAGGTGCACGTGGAGCCGGTGAGCTGGCGCGAGCCCATTCGCTACGAGACCGACACCGCCGCGATTCCCTACCTCGTGAAGCGCGGCGCGCGCATCGCGACGCTCTCGGCGCCGGGCGTTGGCGAGCCGGGGATCACCGTGCGGGGCGAGCCGATCCCTGGCAAGGTCGGTTCCACGACCGCGCTCGTCGCGGGGCTCGGGGTCGCCACCTCCGACGACGGGCTTGCGTTTCAGGCGGCGCGCGACGGCGCGCTGGTCGTGGCCGATGGGGCCGTGGTCGCGGTGAAGCCCGTCAAGACCGTGCCCCGCGCGTCGGGGCCAATCGACCTGCGCCACGACGGTGCGGTGGTGATCCTCGGCGATCTCGCGCCCGGTAGCCGCGTGCTCGCCACCGGCGACGTGCGCGTCGAGGGCGCCCTCGAGGGGGGCGAGGTACAGGCCGGCGGCTCCGTGCTCGTGCAGGAGGGCGTCTTTCGCAAGGCCTTCGTGCGCGCCGCCGGCGATGTCGTGCTGCGCCGTGTGGAGAGCGAATCGCGCATCGAGGCGGGCGGCAACGTGTTCCTGCGCGCCGACGCCTTGAACGCGCAGCTCGATGCGGGCGCGTACGTGTCCGCGATCGGCTCGATCATCGGCTGCTCCGTGCGTGCGCACACCAGCGTCGAGGCCGACGCGCTGACGCTTCCCTGGCGACCATGGGTATCCGTGTCGAAGGACCTTACGCGTTCGGTGCAGTCGGCGCTCGTGTGGAGTTCGTCTCCGACGAAGATCCGGGCGAAGACACCCTCCTCTACGTCGTGCTCACCGCGGGCACGCCGGTGTTGATGCACGCCCTCGGACGTGATGGGGGGACCATGTCCGCACAGTACATTTTCATCAAGGGTGCTCCGGGCGGCACGTCCGAACAGTTTGCCCCCAACATCGGGCATTCCACCCTGAAGATCTGCTTCAAGCCGGAGCGGTGGTGGGAGGACGGTGGTGCGTGGAGGACCAACACGTTCCATTTCGTCCGGACCAGCGCGGTGCCCATCGACGTCACGGTCCGGCTCTACCGGCCCTGACGCGTCGTGGCGGTGACCGTCGCGTCGCGAGACCTCCTGCGGCGCGACGGACGTGCTGCGCAGGGGTGGCGTCAACGTGAAATGAGGGTGCCCCCGGCGGGGACGTACCGGGAACGTGTCGGAGGTCGTTGGCCCTCGACCCGGCCTGCCGGAGCACCACGACGTCGGTGATGCGTTTCGCGTAGGGGGATGCTGGGTCCGTCAGCAGCGTGAGCGTGGGACCCGGAACCGGTCCGTCGGGTGTCTCGCGGAACGGCCCGCCGCTCTTGACCCGCTCGTAGGGGTCG
>CAIUDO010000707.1 GCA_903897935.1 uncultured Pseudomonadota bacterium | reverse complement strand
CGCGGGAAGATCACGCGAGCGGACGGTTTTCGCCTCCGTGCTCCGCTGATGGGTCACTCCGCGACGTCCGCGACGTGGTGCACCCGAACCGCGAGGTGCACGGCCTCGCCGCGGCGCCCCTCCGGCGCCCCGCGCCCGTCCCACCGCTCCTCGAGGTGCGGGATCGGCTCCGTGAACCGGCTGTCGAAGCCGGCGATCGAGGACAGCGCCGACGCCGCCTCGGTGCACGCGCGGGCGTGCGCGTCGACCGCGACGCCGTCTCCGAGCAGCCGGGCGACGGCGGCTGCGCGCTCCGGTAGCGGCGCCCCGACGCCCACCGCGCGCACGACGGACCACGCGGTGCGGAGCGGCGCCGCCACGTCCGCCAAGACCATCGTGTTTCGGACCGCGTTGTCGTCGCCGGCGCCGTACTGGTGGGCCTCTTCGTGTGCGTACGCGGTGCAGCCCAGGTAGCGCAGCAGCGGCAGCCACCACGCGACGCGCGCGACCGCGGGCTCGATCCCGAGCACCCGGGCGGTGGCGCTCGCGATGAGCACGGTGCGAAGGACCTTCTCGGGCGGGAAGCCGTTCGACGCGTCCGCGGCCAGGCTGAGCGCGCCGAGCGCCGCCGCCAACCGGTCTGGTTCGATAGGCCGTTCGGCCCATGGTGTGTCGCCGCCCAAGCCCCTACCTTCGAGTCGCCGGGCGGACCGGCGACCAGGAGGCATGATGACGGAGAACGCGGCGACAGTCCATGGCATCTACGAGGCGTTCGGGTGGGGTGACGTCCCCGCGATCTTGGCGCGCGTCGCGGAAGACGTGGTGTGGGAGTACGGCCCGCGGGAGATCGCGGCGCCGTGGCTGGCGCGTCGGTCGGGCCGCGACGGCGCCGCGGCGTTCTTCGGCGTGGTGGCGGAGCGCTTGGAATTCCGGTCGTTCGCGCCGAAGCGCATCCTCGACGGTGGGGACGTCGTGGTGGTGCTCGTCGACCTCGTGGTCGGGGTGCGCGGTACGGACGCCGTGATCGAGGAGAACGAGGAGATCCATCTGTGGTGGTTCGACGCGGCGGGGCAGGTCTGCAAGTTCCGACACGTCGTCGACACCGCTCAGCACGAGGCAGCGGCCGCCCTGCTCGGCGGCTGACCGCGCGATCCTCAGGCACCGCGTAGCCAAACCCAGGCGTCGCGCGGGGCCGCGGACGCCGCCCCCAGCACGCCGCCCATCATCGCCCCGACCACCCCCACCGTCGCGACCTCCGATCCCGCGAAGAACAAGCCGTCGATCGGGCTCCGCGGGCGCAGGGCCGGGTCGGCGAACCGGTCGGGCGTCGGTTCGAGGCCGTAGATCGAGCCCTGGATCGGCCTGCAGAAGTGGTCGGTCGACAGCGGCGTGGACAGCTCGACGTAGTCGACGAACGGCCGCAGGCCCGGCATCCGATCGAGCAGGTGGGCCAGCAGACGCCGCTCCAGATCCGCCTTGAACGCCTCGTACGTCTCGCCGCGCCGGTGCCAACGGGTGCCCGTCCACGGCGCGAAGTCGCTCCAGCGCACGAACGTGACGACCTCGCCGGTGTGGCGCTGCTCCGGCCCCGGGTCGTGGGCGGGGTCCTTGAGCGACGGGAAGCTGCAGTACAGACACGGCGCCCGGCTGTCCGGGGCGTCGAGCTCCCACGCGTCGCGCTCCATGTCCCACGTCTCGTAGAACCAGCGGTTCGCCGCCGACGCGCCGGCCTCGCGGATGTCCCCCTTGAACCCGATGTACAAGCAGACGTGGGCGGACGCTGGGGACCGGCCGCCGACCCGCTGCGCCCACGCGGCGGACCGCACCGACGCCGGGAGCAAGCGCTGCGCCGTCGCCGCGACGCCGGCCGCGCTGATCACCTGCGGCGCCCGCACCTCACGCCCGTCGGTGAGGCGGACCCCGACCGCGCGCCCGTGTTCGACCAGGATCTCGGCGACGTCGGCCTTGATCGTCGTCCACCCACCCGCATCCGCGACGGTCTGCAACAAGGTCTCGGCGATGCGGGCGCTGCCCCCGACCGGGTACGCGGCGCCGTACAAGAAGTGCTTCACCACGAGCGCTTGCATCGCGTACGACGACCGGCTCGGCGGCGAGCCGTAGTAGCCCCACTGCGCGGTGAACACGGCGCGCAGCCGCGGATCGTCGGTCAGTCCCGCGACGACGTCGGCGGTCGTGCGCGCGAGCTGCTTCTGGCCGCCCCGGCCGAGGGTGGGGTCGACGACCCACGCCCAGCCGGGCGGGGCGAGGCGCGACAACCACCACCCGCGCATGTGGCGCGCGACCTCGCGGATGTCGTCCAGGTAGGCGTCGATCGCCGCTGTCTGCTGCGGGAACGCCTCGATGAGCGCGGCGCGGAACTTCTCCGGGCTGTCGGGGAAGCCGATCTCGGTCCCGTCGGGCCACGTGAAGTGGTCGTACACCGGCCCCAACGACGCCCACTCGAGCGTGCCGTTGGTGAGCCGTCGCAGCAGCCGCCCCGGCATCGCGCGCGACGACGTCTCGCCGATCGCGTGCACGCCGACGTCCCAGGTGTAGCCCTTCCGCTTGAACACGTGCGTGAAGCCGCCCGGCACGTAGTGCTGCTCGAGCACCAGCACCCGGCGCCCGAGGCACGCGAGCAACGCGGCGGCGGACATGCCGCCCATGCCGGATCCGATCACGACGACGTCCCACCGGCCCTCTGGGATCGACCGGCTCCACGGGTGCTGCACGGGGGCTCCTCCTGGGCCGCATGACGCGCCGGGGCTCGCTGGCAGCGTACACTCGTCGCGGGAGGCGTGGTGAAGCGGCCGTCCGATCAGACCACCGAGGGCACCGCGCTCGCGACCCAGCCGGCGCTCGGGCCGAGCGCCGACACCGTGCTCGATCCCGGCTTCGACGCCGACGACGCGCCCGCGCTGGGGCCGTACGCAGATCGGGGGCTGCTGGGCCGCGGCGGGATGGGCGAGGTGCGCCGCGTACACGACCCCGCGCTGGGCCGCGACGTCGCCCTCAAGCGCCTGTTGCCGGCGCTCGAAGGAAACCCGGGACTGCACGCTCGGTTCGTCGCTGAGGCCACCCTCACGGCGAGACTCGAACACCCGGGGATCATCCCGGTATATGAGCGCGGATCGCTGGACGGCGGGGCGCCGTACTACACGATGCGCGCGGTCGACGGGCGCACGCTGCTCGACGCCATCCGCGCCGGCGTCCCGGACGAGCCGGCGCTGCGTCGGTTGATCGACGCGTTCTGCTCGGTGTGCGACGCCGTCGGCTACGCGCACGCGCACGGCGTGGTGCACCGTGACCTCAAGCCGGCGAACATCGCGCTCGGCGCCCACGGCGAGGTCGTCGTGCTCGACTGGGGGCTCGCGTGCGCCGCCGACCGCGCGCGCCCGAGCGGGGTGGTGGGGACACCGGCGTACATGGCCCCCGAACAAGCGCGGGGGGAGGCCGGCTCCGTCGCGCCGACCGTCGACGTGTACGCGCTCGGCGCGATCCTCTACCACCTGCTCGTCGGTAAGCCGCCGTTCACCGGGACGGCGAGCGTCGTCGTCGCTGCGGTGGCGCGGGGGCACCGCCCGGAGCCGCCGCCTGCCGCCGCCCCCGGCCCGCCCGACCTCGTCGCGGTGTGCGCGCGGGCGATGGAGCTCGATCCTGCGCTCCGGTTCCCACACGCCGCCGCAGTCGCCGACGAGTGCCGCGCGTGGCTGGAGGGGGCCAAGGCGGTCGCGCGGGCCGAGCGCCTGGTCGCCGCAGCGACCGCCGACTTCGAGCGGGCCGCCGCCCGACGAGCCGACGCCGAGCGGGAGGAGGCGGCGGCGCGCGCGTTGTGGTCCACGCTCGAGCCGTGGGCGCCGATCGGCGACAAACGCGCGGGCTGGCAGCTCGAAGACGCCGCCGCGCTCGCGCGGGCGG
>CAIUDO010000706.1 GCA_903897935.1 uncultured Pseudomonadota bacterium | reverse complement strand
TCAGGCGCAGCGTCGCGTCGTCCACTGGGAGCCCGGTCGGGTCGACGACCCGAACCCGCACCGCGCCCGGCTCACGCGCGAGCACGATCCCGAGCGGCGCCGCCAGGCCGGACTGCAACGACAACGCGCGGGGGGCCTCGTCGACGAACCCGTCGGCGCGCAGGCCGACGGTGTGCGCGCCGGCGAGCAGGCCGCGTACGTCGAGGTCGCCGCCGGTCGACGTGGTGCCGAGCGGCTCACCGTCGATCAACACCTCGACGTCGCGCAGGGCCCGCCCCTCGGGGTCGGTGACGGTGAGCTCGAGGGCGGCGTCGTCCGGGTGGGTGGGCGCCAGCAGCACGTCGACCTGGATGGGGGCGAGGTTGCCGACCGGCACCACGACGGTGCGCGCCTGGGTGCCCATGCCCTCCGCGGCGACCTCGACCGACCACGTGCCTGGGACCAGGGGGATCGGCGCTCCGGGCACGCCGCGGGCGACCACGGCGCCGTCGGGGCCGAACACCGTGAGGTCGGCCGCCATCGGCGTGCCTTGGCGGTCGGTCGCGCGCACGGAGACGGCGACCGGCGGGCGGCCGAGCGTGAGCGCGACGCGACCGTCAGCAGCGGGGGTCGCCGTCGCGGTGAGCCAGCCGTTCGCTTGCACCTCCAGCGGGCGGAGCGTCGCCTCGGCGACGGTGAGCGCGCCGTCGGCGTCGGTCCGGCCGAGCACCACGCCGTCTTGCGCGACCACCGCGCTCGCGATCGGCGCGCCGTCGGTGCCCGTGACACGAACGTCCAGGGAGACGACCTCGAACACGGGATCGGGCTCGGGCGAGGCGCCCAGGTGCCACGTAGCCCCAGCCCACGCGCGCACGGAGGCCGCTCCGGCCCCGCCCGTGACCGCGCGACCGACGCCCGCGACCCAGCCGACCCGCCCGTCGCCCGAGCCGCGCAGGGTGGCGTGCAGCTCGGCCGGGCTCGCGGCGTCCGGGGGCGCGTCGGGGCCAGGATCGGCGGAGCGGCCGAACAGCTCGGCGTGCAGCCCGAGATCGTCGGTCAACAGCCCGCCAGCGGCGAGCGACCATCGCCCGGCCGAGCCGGACGGGAACCCGCTGGCGTCGCCCCACCCGACGCCCTCGACCCCAAGGCTGCCCGAGGCGGAGAAGCGCCCGACGCGGCCGCCGACGAGCGCCTGCAGCCCGGCGTTGCTGGTCGCGTCGCCGAGCCAACGGCCCTGGGCGCCGGTCGCGAGGCGCAGGTACGGCAACACCGACACCCCGAACCCCGCCCGCTCGCTGCGCGGCAGGACCACGCCGAGCGGCGCCCACAGGTGAAGGTCGCCGAGCGCGGGGCCGCCGCCTTGTTCGCCGAACGTGGCCGCGAAGGTCGGGATGCTGGCGCCGACCGCCACCCGGCGCGCCAGCGCCCACCGCCCGGTGAGCGTCGCGCCGACCGCGCCGCCGACCAGCGGATCCCGTACGGGGCTGCCGAGATCCTCTTCGGTGATCCGGACCAACGACGCGCCCGCGACCTCGGCGCGCACGCTGAGGGTGCCGGTGCCGGGGTCGTGGCGCTCGGGCGCGGGGACGAGGACCGGGAGCCCAGGATCCGAGCCGGATGGCGCCGGTACGAGCCCGTGGGCGTCCATATCCTGGGCGCTGGCGACCGTCGGGGCCACGGCGAGCAGACAGGTAACGATCAATGGCGCCACGAACGCTCCGCGCCGGAGCCTACCCCGTGCGAACAGCGGATGGTTGTTGCTCACGCTGGCGATCGGGTATCCTGCGGCGGGCGCGGGAGGGCGGGTGCTCCAAGCGGGAGACCGCATCGACATCTGGGTGGTCGAGCGCGCGCTCGGCGCCGGTGGGATGGGCTCGGTGTACCGGTGCCACAACCACACCGCGCGCCGGATCCTCGCCGCCGTCAAGGTCCTCGACGCGTCGTTGCGAACCATGCCCGGCGCCCGCGAGCGCTTCGTGCGTGAGGCGGAGATCCTGTTTCAACTGGATCATCCGGGCATCGTCAAGGTGCGCAACGTGCGCACCGACACCGATCCGCCGTACCTCGAGATGGAGTACGTCGTCGGCGAGAGCCTCGAGAAGGTGCTCGAGCGCGGCGCGTTGCCGCTCGATCGTGCGCTCGACCTCATGGACCAGCTGCTGGCCGCCGTCGACTACCTGCACACCCGCGGGATCCGGCACC
Source organism: uncultured Pseudomonadota bacterium (assembly GCA_903897935.1). Classification (GTDB taxonomy): domain Bacteria; phylum Myxococcota_A; class UBA796; order UBA796; genus CAIUDO01. The sequence goes on along the minus strand of CAIUDO010000706.1, from coordinate 3,583 downwards.
GCGACATCAAGCCCGCCAACGTGCTCATCCGGCGTGATGGCACGCTGAAGCTCGTCGACTTCGGGCTCGCCGTCGAGGCCGACGTCACGCGCATCACGCAGGCGGGCATGACCTTCGGCACCGTCTCGTACGCGCCGCCCGAGTGGATGACGCCCGACAAGCTCGACGCGGTCCTGTGGGACGTCTACGCGGCGGGCGTGTTGTTGTACGAGCTGCTGGTCGGCGGCGTGGCGTTCCCGGTCTCCGGGGGGACCACCGCGCGCCAACAGGCGATGCAGGTCATGCTGGCCAAGCAGAGCCACGCGCCGCTCGACCCGGGCCCGATCTTCCCGGACGCGGTGCGGTCGTTGGTGCGCGACATGACGCACGCCGACGCGTCGTCGCGCCTCGCGCGCGCGGACCTCGCGCTCGGGCGGCTGCGCACGATCCCGCGCAACACGCTGCCGCCGCTCGAGCTGCCGCCGCTGGAGGAGCCGACCGCCGAGGTCGCGAACATGACCTGGGTGGAGCCGGTCGCTCCAGACCCTGCGGTGACGCTGTCGGCGGCGCACAAGATGCCCGGGCCCACGCTGGCGGTCCCGGAGGAGAAGCCTGCTCGTTCCAGGCTTCCGTGGCTCCTCGCGGGGGCGACCCTCCTCGCTGCGGTCGGGGTGTCGGCCGCGGTCGGCGTCGGCGTGTTGTGGGCGCTGCGCCAGTCCGAGGTCCTGGAGGTCGCGCCGCGCGACGTCGGGCTCGTGGTGTCGGGCTTGCCGGTCGGCACCCCGGTGACGCTGTGGTTGGACGGAGCGGCGATCCCGGCGTCGTCCCAGCCGTTCTCGTGGTCGGTCGTCGGCGTGCAGCCTGGTGCGCACACCGTGACGTGGGCGGTCGGCGCCGATTGCGGCGGCTGCGCGGACGTGTGCCCGTCGTGGTGCGGGTCGGGCGCGCTCACGCTCGACGTGCCGGCGGGGGAGGGCGCCTGGACCTCGGCGATCCCGCTGGCGCCGCCCGCCGCGCGGCCGGTGCGCGTGGCCCCGGTCGGCCTGCCGCCCGACGTCGCGGGCACGGTCACCTCGGGAGCGGCGACGGCTCCGCTCGCGGGTGCATCGGCCACGATATCGTTACTTCCAGGATTGTGGCCGGTGTTGATCGTCGCGGGCGCGTGCCCGGACGGGCTGGCGCCGTGCGCGGCCGACGGTGCGTGTCCGCCGGGCTGCGTGTCGTTCGCGGGCCAGGTCGAGGTGCCGTGGGGCGAGGGCCCGGTGTCGTACGCGCCCGAGCTCACGTGGGTCGCGCCGGTCGCCGAGCGCCCGGTCCCGGATCGGCCGGCGCGGCCCGGTCCTGACGCGTCGCCGCCCCCGCCGTCGTCGGGGTCGGGCAGCCTGGTGACCGTCGGCGCGTTCTCGTCGTGGGTCGGGGCGAACCCGGACTGGATGCGGGACGCCGCGATCGCCGCGGGGCGCGCCGACGATCTCTACCTGCCCGGCTGGTCGGGCGCCTCGCCCCCGGCGGGCGTGAGCGGCGGCGCGCCCGTCACCGGCGTCAGCTGGTACGCCGCGTCGGCGTTCTGCCGCTCGAAGGGGGGCCTCGCCGCGCTCGACGCGCCCCCGGCGAGCTGGACCGAGGGGCCCGCGCCCGCGATCGAGTGGCGCGTCGACGGCACCCGGGCCGCGTGGCGCACCAGCGACAGCACCACCTCCACCGCGGTCAAGAAAGCGCAAGCCCTCGCTATTGCCGGCTTTCGATGCGCCCGATAGCGGCATGGTCGGAGGAGACGATGAAGCTGCAATCGGTGGTGCTGTGCGCCGCGCTGCTCGGCGGGTGCTCGTTGGTGAAGTCGGAGCCGCAGCGCTCGTACTGCGAGGCGGTGTGCGACTGGGCGGTCGGGTGCGTGTCGGTCGAGCGCGAGGTCGACCTCGAGGCGATGCGGGCGTCGTGCGTCAGCGCGGCCGAAGCGGTCGACCCGGCGTGCGCGGACGCGTCGGCGGGCGCGTTGGACCCGCTCACGTCCGAGGCGTTGTCGGCGTGCACCGAGGCGATCGACGCGTCGGCGTCGGCTGGCGAGTGTGACGGGTTCACGGGCTCGATCGACGACATCAAGACGGCCACGACCGCGCCGGAGTGCGCGAGCGAGGGCGCGGCGGCGCAAGAGGTCATCACCGCGGCGCAGTCGAGCACCGCCGAGACGAACGAGGAGCTGTGTACGCGGTTCAGCGAGTCGTTCTGCCTCAAGGCGGAGTCGTGCATCCTCGGCGACTACGCGGGCGAGATCCCGCAGGAGGCGATCGACGCCGCGGGTGGTACGCCGTACGACCTGTGCGTGGCCGGCGTCAGCGCGATCACCAACGAGTGCGTGAGCAGCGACCGCTACGCCCCCGAAGAGAGCCTCGACGACGTCAACCTCGCGCGGCAAGCGGCCCGGGAGTGCTTGATCGGGTTCGACGCCCTCACGTGCGACGAGATCTTCAGCGGGGAGATGCCGGAGCTGTGCGCCGGCTCGTTCTCGTCGACGGAAGACGCCGCGGCGTTCGCCGCCGCGTTGTACGAGATCGGCCAAGCGTACGCGAACTAGAAATCAGCGTTCAGCCTTTAGCTTTCAGCTTTCAGCTTTGGTGAAGAAGGTGCTCATGGCGCCTCATCGGAAGCTGACGGCGGACGGCTGGCGGCCGCTTGCTGTGGTCGCCCTGATAAGTGAGCGGCGTTCGCTACGGGTCGTCGGCGAGCAGATCGGTGGGCGCTTCCGTCGGTTTCGCGGGAGGCGCTGGCACCTTGCCGTCCGCGTCGGGCACCGGCAGCGCGACCGGGCCCGCGGTGAGCTTGCCGTTCCACCCGCCCTCCACCCCGACCTCGTAGGTCGCGACCAGCGACCATACGCCGGGGGCGAGCGGCAACCCACCGTTGACGAGCCGCGCCGCCCACGCGGCGACGTCGACGCGGTTTCGTGCGCCTTCTCCAGGTTGGAGGTGCGCCTTGAGCGGGATCGCCGCCGCCCGCTCGTCGAGCAGGCGGATCGGGCGGGTGGTGCCGTCGGGTCCCGTCAGGTCCAGCGCGTACCAATCCAGGTGGCGCTCGCCGCCCGCTTGCACCGACGACCAGACGTCAATCGGCGTTATGCCGACGTTCTGCAGGGTGAGGTACACCTCGGACGGCCCCTCGACGGTCACGCCGAGCGACAACCCGTCTACCGCGGGGCCCCACGAAGGCTCCGCAGCGAACCCCGACAGCGACAGCAAGAACCCGAGCACCCCGACGCCTCCGTCCCCAAGCAACCGCTCGGCGCGCCGTGTTGTTCCCGACCCGCCCGTCACGTGAGCCTGAGCGTAGCCTACTGTCGGCGGGCGGTGGCGTGGTGTCGGTGGCCGCGCCGCGGGGTAACTCTGCGGACCGTGGAGGGTCAGATGACCGGAGACCTCGTCCTCGCGATTGATCAAGGCACGACCGGATCGACCGCGCTGCTCGTCGACGCGTCGTTGCGCGTGCTGGCCACGCACAACGTGGAGTTCCCCAACCACTACCCGCGTCCGGGGTGGGTCGAGCACGACGTCGACGAGATCTGGCAGAGCGTCGGCGCCGCGGTGGGCGGTGCGCTCGCGCGCGCGGGCGT
>CAIUDO010000705.1 GCA_903897935.1 uncultured Pseudomonadota bacterium | reverse complement strand
GAATATCGGATGGACCATGATGATCCCGAGTGCACGCACGACCAGCCGAACGTAAACGACCCGGCACCCGATGCCAGCTCAGCCAAGGCGTCTCCATAAACATGGATGGAGCCACGCGATGAGCCCCGCGAGCGTCAGCCGGCCCCGAACATCGTCAGCTGGTCCGGCGCCGGAGGCGGACGCCGCGGCGACACCCAGGCCCCACGCGCGAGCGCCGCGTGGTCCAGCTCGTCCGAACACCCGCGCTCCACCCGCACCAGGGACGCGCCTACGACCGCGCGCAGGTCGTCGGGGGACGCGACCACCACCATCGGGCGCACATCCAGGTCGACGAACCGCCACCCGACGGCGCGCCCGAACTCCCAGATCGCGTACCCCTTACGCTGCGACGCCTCCGAGAACGCCGTACGTTCCGTCGATCCCGGGTACACCACCACGCAGTCACCCACCTCGGTGACCTGCCTCGGGTGGATGTGGCCACACATCACCAACGCACCCGCCGGAAGGTGCCGGGCCCCGACCACGTCCGCCCGCCGCTCCCGGAACACGAACCCCGGGACCGCGGCGCCGTCGAACGCGTCGTGCGCCGCGATGACATCGGGCGCGTCCAGCGCGCGACCCGCCGCCTCGAAGCGCGCCGCGTCCCCTTGGTACGGCACGACCCCCACGCGCACACCCGCCAGCGTGACCACCTGCGGCGCGTCGACCACCTGCACACCGGGAGGCGGACGGTCGAAGTGCCTCGTCAAACCATGCCGATCGTGGTTTCCGGGCATCACCAGCACCGGCACGCGCCGCGCGACGGCCGCCAGCGCCGCGCACGCCCGCGCGACGTCCGCGGGCGGCGGGCGCGAGCGATCGAACACGTCTCCGGTGTGCAGCACCGCGTCGACCTCTCCGCGCATCGCGGGCGCGAGCGCCGCCTCGAACGCCGCGAACATGTCGTCCGCCCGCCGCCACCCGCGCGGCGCGCCGCGGAACCACGCCTCCAGCCCGAGGTGCGTGTCGGTCAAGTGCAGAAGGCGCATCACGCGCTCCAATCGCCTCCTGTGCCGGTCGCGCCGAGACGGATCGCGTCGTATCCGAACCGCGCGCGCACCGCATCGATCGCCGCCGCAGGCCCCGGCCGGGCCCGCGCGAACGGGAGGTCGAGCTGGGTGTCCGGGCCGACCAACCCCGACAACGCAACACCAACCAGCCGCACCCGCAGCGCGCCCCCCCACGCGTCGCGCACCAGCTCCCGGGCGACCGCCAACAACGCTGCTTCGTCCGACGTCGGCGGGCACGACCGGCTCCGGCTCACCACCACGAAGTCCGCGTACTTCAGCTTCACCGTGACGGTGCCCGCCCGCGCTTGCCGCTGCCGCGCCCGCCACCCGACCCGCTCGACCAGCGCGACGAGCTCCTGATCCACCTCGCGAACCCCGAGGTCCGACCGGAACGTACGCTCGTTGCTGATGCTGCCGACGGCCTCGCCGGGCGCGTCGTGCTCCCGGAACGCCGGACGATCACGCCCGAGGCCGCGCCCCGGCGCCGGGATGATGCCGGCGCGGACAGCGTCGGCGAGGCCTCCGAACTGCGCCCGCAGGCGGCCCGGCGGCAGCGTGAGCAGCGCGCCCAGCGTGCGCACCCCCGCTTCGACGAGGCGCGCCTCGGCGACCGGACCGATGCCGGGGTACCGACGCACCGGCAGCGCCGCCACGAGCTCGTGCTCCGAGCCCTCCGCGACGAACCGCGTGCCCGCAGGCTTGGCCAGCGCGCTCGCGATCTTCGCGATCGCCCGCGCCGCGCCGATGCCTGCGCTCGCCGGCAGCCCGACCTCGGCTTGGATCGCCGCGCGCATCTCCCCGACCACGCGCACGATCGCGGCGTCGTCGCTCACGTCGGACGGGCGACGCCACAGCGACTCGCAGCCTCGAAAGTCGAGGAAGAATTCGTCGATGCTCGCGGTCTGCACGTCTGGCGTGTACCGCTCGAGGATCGCGCGCACCGACTTCGCGTACCCGCCGTAGACGCCGTGCCGGGTGGGCACGAACACCGCGTCGGGCGCG
>CAIUDO010000704.1 GCA_903897935.1 uncultured Pseudomonadota bacterium | reverse complement strand
CTCTCGTGGGCGAGGGGCCTGGGCTTCATGTCGCCGTACTGGACACCGGCCTCGTACCGGGGACAGTTGCGAACGCAGCGGGCGACCGCGAAGCGCGCGTGGCGCACGGGACGCTGGTCACCTCGGTGGCCGGCGCTGTAGCTCCGGGTGCCCGATTCACGGTAATACACGTCGGCGCCGACCCGCGAGACGCGTTCGCACGCGCGCGAGTCCTCGCGGCGGATCTCGTCGTGTGCGCCTGGGGAGTCGGCCCGACGCCGACCAGCCAAGAGACGCTCACAGGCATCGACGCCCACAGGGTACTCTCTCCTCTCGTCCGACCCCTCCTGTTCCCCGGATGCGTTGCGGGCGTCAATCTCGTCGACCCCTGCTGTCCCTGGCCGGCGGTGCCGTATCGCCCGACCTGGACACGTGCGTCGCTTTCAGGTCCTTCGCTGCAGACGGCGATTGCGGCCGGGGTAGCCGCGTGCCTTCTGTCCACGGGGAGTTCATTTTCGGATACGATGCGGTTGGCCTGCGGCCCTGACGTGGTGGAGGAGCGCTGATGCGACCGATCTACAAGATCCCGAGCACGACGACGGTGAACGCGCTGGTGGCGGAGCTGTACGACGTGGTGGATCCGCGGACGGGTTCGACGGACGTGAGCCGACGAAACGGCGCGGCGCAGGCGTTGCGGGACCTGAACCCGAGCCTCCCGGCGGACGAGTCGTCGGTGAACCCGGCGTCGATCCCGTGGATCCGGCTGCGGTTCATCCCGCGCACGCCGTGGCGGCTGCCGCCGGAGCCCTCGGGTCTGCGGACGGACCTTGCGACGATGGGCGTACGGAACGTGGAGTCGATGGTGGGGGCGACGGCGCGGTACCTGCAGGCGCAGGTGACGGGGTCGCACACGCTGACGGAGGTGACCCGCCTGCACAACCTGGCGCGGCTGATGCGGGTGTCGGGGATGGACCGTGCGACGGCGGTGTACTTCCACGACCACCCGACGACGCCGCTGAAGACGCCGGAGGATCTGTCGGGCGCCAGCGCGACGACGGTGAAGTCGATGGTGGAGGCGCACATCGCGGCGGGCTTTCCGTCGGTGCTGGCGGACGAGACGCCGTGGAACCTTTGGCGGTCGCACGCGAAGCAGATGACCCGGAAGGGGAGCGCGGCGAGCTTCCGTGCGTCTCCGGTGCCCTTCAAGGGTGCGACGGCGCTGGCGCAGTCGAAGGTGTGGGCGACGGAGGCCGCGAGCGCGACGCGGACGGCGACGGAGCGGGCGAGCGCGGAGACGCTGACGTGGCTGTACGCGCTCCAGGCGGAGTATCTCGAAGGCAACGAGGCGCTCCTCCGACGGGACGGCGGGCGCGCGCTCCAGCGGTACCGGCGGGTGTGGTCGATCCTCGGCGAGAAGGCGCTGGATCTCGGCCTGGTGTCGAGCAGCTCGGACGAGGTGGACGGTCCGTCGATCGAGACGGTGATCAAGGTCTGCGGGCAACTCCTCGACACGCTGGAGTCGGGCGACGAGGAGACGGCGCGGGACGCCTTCGGAGCGGAATCACCCCGATCGCGCACGGACGGGATGCAGTCGTTCGCGGTCGGGGATCTGCTCTCCGGGAACGAGTCCACGGTGGGGACGGCGCTGCGGAGCCATCCGACGAGCGTGCTGGGGCGGAAGGGGCTCAAGTCGCTGGACCGGTCGTTCTCGGAGCGG
>CAIUDO010000703.1 GCA_903897935.1 uncultured Pseudomonadota bacterium | reverse complement strand
GCAGCACCCCGGCGAGCACGCCGTCGGCGCCGATCGCGGGGGTCGGGTCCGCGGGATCGTACGTCCACTGGACGACCTCGTCGCTGGTCGCCGCGGTCGGATCGACCAACCCGCCCGTGCAGCGCTGCGGGTCGGCGCCCGGCGCGAGCCCCCACAGCCGGGGCGTCGTCGGCGGCGGCCAGGCCTCCCGCGTGACCCAGCCGCTGCCGCCGACCGGCCACGTGACGACGCCGACCGGGTAGGCGCTCGGGCGCCCGCGCAGGTGGTGGTCGAGCCAGTCCACCACCCGCGGCCACTGGTGCCCGTCGCCCATGCCCTCGACCGCGTCGACCCCGTCTTGCGGCAGGTCGGCCGCGACCCGCCCGAGGTGATCCCACGGGCCGATCACCATCGTGCTCTGGGCCTGGGTGGCGAGCCGCGACCACGTCGCGAGCTGGGCACCCGTGAACGCGTCGGCCCAGCCCCCCAGCATGAGCACCGGCACGGTGACACGCTCCGGCGCGGACTGCGCGCCGGCGGCGATCTCGCGCGTCCAATACGGGTCAGTCGGTCGGTCGTTGTCGACCCACTCGCGGTACCACGGCAACGGGGCGCCGGTCGCGACCACGTCAGCCTCCCGCCGCGGTCGGTGCCGGAGCGCGCGCGCGTAGCCGGCCGAACCACCGAGCAGGCGGAACTTGTCCCCGGGCATGAGCGACATCCACGCGGTCGCGATCTCGTGCCGAAACAAGCCGCCTTCGTACAACGACCCGTACAGCTCAGCGCCGATCACGCTCGGGATGATCGTCTTGACCTGCGGCGGCAGGCGGTCGGCCACCGCCCACTGGGTCGCGCCCAGGTACGACTCTCCCATCAGCGCGATCGTGCCGTCGACGAACGGCTGCGCCACCAGCCAGTCGAGCGTGGCGGCGCCGTCCGCGGGCTCGTTCTCGAGCGGAGTCCACTCCCCCTCCGAGCGCCCGCGCCCGCGCACGAACTGCCAGACGCACGCGTACCCGAACTTGTTGAGCATCGAGCAGCGCTGCGCCATCACCGGGCCCATCGGGTACGGGAGGCGCGTGAGCACGGTCGGGAACGGCCCGGCGCCAGCGGGGAGCATGACGTGCGTGCTGAGGCGGACCCCATCCGGCATCGGCACCTCGACCACCGACCGCGGGCCGCGATGATCGGTCGGCTCCGGCAACCCCTTCGGCAGGCCACACGCCAGGAGCACGAGCGCGGCGATCACGACAGCACCTCGCCGAGCCACCAACCGACCGCGACGAGCGGCATGGCGACGAGCTCAGCGCGCACCGCGTGACGCAACAACGCGCCGAGCTGCTCGGACACGTACCACACCCCCCACGCCAGGTAGAGGTCGGCGCGGATCGCCGGATCGTCGAGGTCCAACGACACCGTCGAGGCGAGCGGCAGGACCAACGTGGACGCGAACGCGCGTAGACCGCCCAGATCGGGCCGACGGTCCGCGAACACGAGGTCGGCCGGGGCGCACCCCACGCGCGCCGCCAGCTGAGCGCGGCGCGCCCGCAGCAGCCCACCCGGGACCGGGAACCCGACGAGGTGCCGACCGACCGGAGGAAACGCCGCCGCAGACGCCAACCAGACCGCGACCGCCGACGCGAGCACCGCGACGGCCTGCACCACGAACGGGACCGACAGCGCCGGCCGCTCCCAGTCCAGCAGCGCTACCGCCATCGCGCCGACGACCCCCGCGACCGACACCACGTGGTGCGCCCGATTCGTCCCCTGAAGGTAGTTTTGACGCCAATGATCGCGGCGGTCGACGATCGCGGCGCGCCACTGCTCGACGGTGGGTTCGCGGATGGTGGCCTCCGCGCGCACGCTAACCGATCCCACGCCCGGGACGTGCCTACTTGGCGGCCGCTCGCGCCGACGCGGGTGACGCCGGCCCGAGCTCCGCCCACTCCCCTTCGGTCCACGCGTACTGGCCGTCACACACCGACCGACCCACCGACGCCTTCACGTCGTCGTCGTTGCGCGCCAGCGCCTCGAACCGGGCCGCGACGATCCGCGCGGCGTTGCGGCAGTGCAGATCGGCGAGCGCCGCGGCCCCGACGGCGTCCGCGGCCCCCGACGCCACCATCCGGTGCGCGCGCAGGACCACTGCCACCATCACCGCGAGCTCCATCGCGATGTCCACCGTGCGGAACAACAACGCCTGCTTTCGCTCGAGGCCGGCCCCGTGCCGGACCATCGCGTGGAACACCGCGCGCGCCAACCGACGGGAGCCGCGCTCGGCGAACCGCAGGTGCGCCCCGAGCGCCCCGTAGCCCCGGTACCGGAGCGGCGTCGCCAGGCCGCGCAGCCACAGCGACGGGTACCAGGCGCCGTAGAACGCAGCGAGCTTCGGGATCACCGCCAGCTTCTGGCCCACGGTCGCGCGCTTGTCGAACAGCGGACCAGCGACCTGCAGGTGGCGGTCGACGAGCTCGCGCGCCATGAACAGGTGCATGATCTCCGACGATCCCTCGAAGATCCGGTTGATGCGACTGTCGCGCATCATCCGCTCGATCGGGTGCCCAGGCTCGCCGCGCGCGGTGAGCGACCGGTCCGTCTCGTAGCCACGCCCGCCGCGGATCTGCATGGTGTCGTCGATGAGCTCCCACCCCCGCACCGAGCAGTACTCCTTGGCGGCCGCCGCCTCGAGGCGGATGTCGTAGCCTTCACGGGTCGCGAGCTCGCTGGCCAGGCGGCTCCACGACTCCATCGCGAACGTTGTCGCGGCGAGATCCGCCAGCTTGTGGCTGATCGCCTCGTGGTGCCCCACCGGCTGTCCCCACTGGACGCGCTGCTTCGTCCACGATCGCGCGACGTTCAGGCAGCGGCGCGCGCCCCCGACGCACGCCGCCGGCAGCGACAGCCGGCCGGTGTTGAGCGTGACGAGCGCGATCTTGAGGCCCATCCCCTCGGCGCCGATCAGGTTCTCCTTCGGGACGCGCACGCCAGCGAACCGGATCACGCCGTTCTCGAGCGCCTTCAGCCCCATGAACTGGCAGCGGTGCCCGACGCTCACGCCCTCCCACGCCGTCTCGACGACGAACGCGCTGATCTTGCCGGTGTCGGCGTGGCGCGCCATCACCACCATCAGCTCGGCGATCGTGCCGTTCGTGATCCACAGCTTCTCGCCGTCGAGCACGTAGTCCCCGGCCGCGTCGCGCGTAGCGACGGTCGCGAGGCGGGCCGGGTCCGAGCCGACGTCGGGCTCGGTGAGCGCGAACGCGCTGATCGCGCCCGCCGCGCATCGCGGGAGGTAGCGCTGCTTGAGCGCCTCGGTCCCGAACTTCGCGAGCGGCATCGGCACACCGATCGAGTTGTGCGCCGACACCAACGCCGCGATCGAGCCGTCGAACGCCGAGACGGTCTCCATCAAGCGCGCGTACTCGGGCTGGCTCAGGCCGACGCCGCCGTACTTCTTGTCGATCTTGAGCCCGAACGCCCCGAGGCGCCGCAGGCCGGCGATGACGTCGTCCCCATAGGCGCCCTCGGCGTCGATCCGCGCGCTGTCGACCTCGTCGGTGAAGAACCGCTCCCACTTCGTGAGCGTCTCCGCGAACTCCGGGCTGGCCTCGAACTCCGGGTACGGGTCGATCCAGTCCACCCGCAACGTGCCCAGGAACAGCTCACGCAAGAAGCCGCGCCCCTTCCAGGTGGCTTCGCGGGACGACTCGGCGAGCTCGCGGCTCTCCGCTTCGCTGGAGTGGTGACGGGCCATGTGGTCCTCGCTGAATGATGACTCATTCACGATAACGCACTAGCGCGGCCGGCGACCACCACCCGCCGCCCCAGAGTTGTCCACATCTGTGGACAACTCTGTGGACAATCTATGGACCGCCAGTGGGCATGAACGGATTCACCTGTTGAGTCCAAGTGAATCAGTCGCCGCTAGACTTACCCGAGAAGGGGAAGAACCGCGGCGCGTCTTGTCGGAACGCGTCGGCGCTGCGGAACAGGTACTCCTCGTGGATCAGCGTCGGGTCCTGGCCTGGGTCGACCTGCCGCGTCTGCGTCT
>CAIUDO010000702.1 GCA_903897935.1 uncultured Pseudomonadota bacterium | reverse complement strand
CCTCGGGTGCATCGGTGAGTGGGTACAACGCCACCTGATCACCCGAAGTACCGCCTTCTTCCATCCCCGCGCCCAGAATTGCCGCTAGCCAGGTTGACGGAGGCCCGGCTGCACCCGATCAGGGTCGGACATGAAGAATTTGTCGTGGACCACCCGAAGGCCAGACAGGCCCCGCAGATTCTCCACGCTGCTGTTGATGGTGAGGTTCTGAAGCTCCTCGATTCCCTCCAGGCCGTCCACGTTCGTCAGCATGTAGTTCCCGCTGATGTCCACCGAGCCCACCCGCTCGAGGTTCCGCAGCGCCGTCAGGTCCGTCAGCGATGGGTTGCCGCCCAGGACCAAAGTGCCGCCCACTTCGCGGAGGTTGTCCAGGCCCGCCAACGATGTCAGGGGATCCGTCAATGAGATGTCCAGGTCACCTCCAACGAACTCAAGCCCCTCGAGTCCTCGTAAGTCGCCCGCCGCATAACGCAGGTTACCCAAATACACCGAGCCGCCGACTTGACGAATGGTCTCCAGGCCGAAATAGCCGGAAGGCTGACTCGTCAACGCCAACGCGCCAGTTACCGACGTCAATCCAGACAGCGCACCAAGTGACGTCAGCTCTGGGTTGTAGCTAATCTGGATGAAGCCGTCGAACTCACCCTCGAACAGCGGGTCCAACGCGTCTACATTGGTGACCAGAGTCCCTGAAAGTAGGAAATCTCCACCGACGTGACGCAGAGCACCCAGCGCGGAGATGTCATTGAGATAGCGGCCTCCAAACTCAACGTCACCATCTACACGTTCAAGACACTCAAGCCCAGTGTAGGACTCACCCTCGAACCAATACAAGCGAACGCTACCAGAGACTGATCGAACTCCGGCGAATGCCGACAACTCTTCGGCTTTGGTAACCGCGAGGTCCCCCGCAAAGTCGAAGCCCAGCTTCTCACAATCTAGTCGCGTAAGCACTGTCTCATTCGGCTCGGTTTCGGTTTCGGTCTCCGTTTCAGGCACAGTGCCGGCTGTCTCCTTCGCCTCCTGGGTAGTGTCCTCCGGCTCACCTGCTGCCGTTTCCCAAAGCATGGCAGACCCATCGCCAACAGGGATGTCTGGCTTGCCACAGCCATGAACGGCGACTGTCACCAGGACATAGCCGATCATCCGCAGGTCGCCATATGGCCACCCAGCTGAGGGTACGAGTCCTTAGGCCGCAGTTGGAGCGCATGAACATAGTCCTCGACGTACGCCGTCAGGTCCTCGTAGGTCACCGCCGCCGGGTCCGTCGCGTCTACCAACATCACCCGCGAGAAGTTCACCACCTCCGTCGCCTCCCAGCTCCCCGCTGCGTCCGCGCCCGCCGCCGCCATGTGCGTACACGCCGCCGTCACCACGAACACGTCGTTGCTCCAGCAGAACCTCGCACGCTTGAAGAAGTATCGCGGACACTGTCGCCCGGACGTGTTCACCGTCTTTGTTGGGAACACCGACTCGAACGCACCCGTTGGGCTTTCGCGCTCCGGAACCTCGAACGCCTGCCTCATCCGCCGCGGGCCTGACGTCCAGCCCGCGCCACGCTCCGCTACGTACGACCACGACGACATCGACTGTTCTCGCCCGTCCTCGATGTCCGCCTCGATGTCCACCCCTGCCTGCTCGTACGCCACCAACCGACGGCCATCCGGGCTGAAGTTCAGGTGCGCGTGCCCGCGCAGCGGACCGTCCCACGTCCCCGTCGCCAAGCTCGCCCGCACACCCAGACGCGCCTGGTTGCCCGATGCACCCGATGTCCAGCCCAACGCCACCGCGTCCGGCAGGTTCACCACCGCACCTACCGCCTGCTGCGCCCAATCGTCCCCGCCCACCGGGTACGTGAACCCGTAGTCTGACTCCATCGATTGCAGCCACGGGCACGTGTGACGACCCGTCGACCCCAGCGGACCGTACTTCCCGTCTGCGAACCAACCCGTATGCACCGCGATGATGGAGCGGTTCGCAGGGTTCACCGCTGCGTCCGAGAACGAGCACCAACCGCTCCCCTCCAACACGCCCGACACGTTCTCCGCTGGCCCCACTGCATACGCGACGCCCGCAGCCCCATCCACCCACAACCGCTGCAACATCAGCTGATCCCACGGTCGCGTCGCCGACGTGCGCCGATCGCTCTCGTTGTAGTACAGGTCTACGACCACGCTGCCAGGAACCCACCCCTCCAGCACAGGACCTGCGAACACAGGGTTCGTGCCGCTGATCGACGGCTCGATCCGGAGCTCGGGCGTGGTGCCCCCACCCGCCAGCGGCGGGAGCGCGAGCTTGATCGTCTGGTTCCGGACCGCTCCATCGATCTCGATCTGCAGGTACACCATCAGCCCCGTCGCCGGGTCCACCTCCGCCTGCACGCTACCGGGCTCCACAACCACTTGCTGCACGAAATTCAGGATCGAGCTGGTGCCGATCACCCCGGTCGGCACGGGCCAACGCACCCGGTAGATCGTGCAACCCGCCGAGTGCGCGATGTCGCAACCCCCGCTCTGGTCCGGAGGCCGCGCACCCTGCGTCCACGTGCTCGGATCGAACGGGCCCGCGGAGAAGTAGATCCAGCGCGACAACCGACGCGGCCTCACATCGTCGAAGTCGGGCGACGGGTCTTCGTGCGGCGTCAACGCGCTCGCCTGCGGCCCACCCGGCCGCGACCGCTCCGAACCGCGACCGGGCACCAGACCGTCCGCCTCCATCCGAGCCGCCGTCGCCGACATCGACGACCACGACGGCCACACCGCGTCCAGGTCTCCAGGCAGCGCGAACAGCCCCGCCTTGCCGTACGACGCCACCACATACGGATCGAACCCCCGAAGGTCCGCAGGGCCCTGCGCCACCGCCTCGCGCACCACCTGCTCCGCCACCCTCCGCTTCGCATCCGCCAACGCGGACGGGTGCGGACGCACGACCTCACCGTTCCGCGGTGGTGGGATCGGCTCGCTGTTCACGTTCCGACCCGGCTCTTCGCCACGACTGCGGTACAGCGGCGTGCCTGAGCGGCGCACCAGCTTCACCTGCGACGGGCCCGAGAACAGCCGCTCGTAGTGCGCCGGCGGCGACAGGTGCTCGTACTGGGGGCCCGTCGGCGGCAACACCCGCTCATACTTCGCCGGCATCCGGAGCCACTCCACCCGATCCGACTCCGGCATCGCCGACAGGTACTCGGGTGACAGGCCACGCTCCTCCAGCACCGCGAGCCGAACCGCCTCTTCCCGACGACGCGACAAGAACTGCGACAGCTCCGGCTCACGCGCGCCCACGCACCCGCAGCGTGTGCGCGCCGAGCACCCACACGACCGCTCAGACGACGACGTCGCGGGCGCAGCGCCCGGCGCCGCGCTGCAGCCACATGGTTCGTCCGTTCCTGCGTTCATGCCTCGATCCTATCAGCCCGGCGCGCCGCTCGCGCGGCGATCCGGGCTGCACGTTCAGTTCTTCGCGACGAGGTCGATCCGGACCACCGGGCTCCCGGCGACGCCCTGCACCAGCCACCGCACGTAGCGGGTGAACGCGGTCACCTGCACGAAGGTGCTCCCGGCGGCGTTCAGGTTGACGACCGTGGTCGCCAGCTGAAGGAACCCCGAGGTCTCGTTGACCACGGCGTGCTGGAGCTCGATCGTGCCGGCCGTGCCAGCCTTCAACACACGGATGATGATGTCCAGCTCCTTGCTTGCCCCGAAGTCACCGACCTCAGATGGGTCCTGAACCGCGTCCGCCGGGAACACGCGCGTCTCCAACAACCGTACCGATGCCGCCATGTTGTGCCTCCACGGTCGAACCGCCCGAACTGTGACCAGCGTAGCTCCTCCTCCTCGCAACCCCAGTGCCAACTTTTTTTTCGGTCGAGCGCGGAATTGTCGGGCGCCTCGCGCGAGGCGCGCCGCGTTAGCGAGCGCCGATGACCGACGCATCGCCAATCGTGCTGTGCACGCTCAACGCGAAGTACCTCCACGCCTCGCTCGGGTTACGCTGCTTGCGAGCCAATCTTGGCGCGCTGCGTGCCCGCTCGCGCCTCGTCGAGTTCACCATCCAGGACCGGCCCACCGACCTCGCCGAGCGGCTGCTCGCGATGGATCCGGCCGTGGTGGCGTTCGGCGTGTACGTGTGGAACGTCGCAGAGACCACCCGCGTCGTCACCGTGCTGCGTGCCGTCCGCCCGGACCTCCCGATCGTCGTCGGTGGTCCCGAAGTCAGCCACGAGCTCGATGGCCTGCTCCTCGCTGAGCTCGTCACGACCGTGGTCTCCGGGCCGGGAGAGGCCGTGTTCGCCGGCCTGTGCGAGGACCTGCTCGCCGGCCGTCCGGTCGCACGTCGCGTGGTGGCCCCCAACCTCCCCGTTGACCAGCTCGTGCTGCCCTACGACGAGTACACCGAGGAAGACCTCGACAAGCGCCTCACCTACGTCGAGGCGTCGCGGGGCTGCGTGTTCCGCTGCTCGTTCTGCTTGTCCGCGCTCGACCGCGCGGTGACGCCGTTCCCCCTCGACACCTTCTTGGGCTCGTTGCGCGCGCTCCGGGACCGCGGCGCCACCCACTTCAAGTTCGTCGACCGAACGTTCAACCTGGCGATAGACGCGTCGTTGCGCGTGCTCGACACCCTGTGTTCCTTCTTGGAAGACGGGCGGCCGCTGTTCGCCCACTTCGAGGTCATCCCCGACCACATGCCCGACCGCTTGATCGAGGCCCTGGCGCGTTTCCCCGCCGGCTCGCTCCAGCTCGAGGTCGGCATCCAGTCCCTCGACCCGGCGGTGCACGCGCTCGTCTCCCGCCGCCAGAACGACGCCAAGGCCCTCGCGAACCTGGTCCGGCTGCGCGCCGAGACCCACGCCCACCTCCACACCGACCTCATCTTCGGCCTGCCCGGAGAGACCCTGGAGGGCTTCGGGCGCGGCTTCGACCGCCTCGTCGCCACGCAGCCCCACGAGATCCAGGTGGGAATGCTCAAGCGCCTGCGCGGCGCCCCCATCGCCGAGCGGATCGGCAGCCACGCTCTTGTGTTCGACCCCGACCCTCCCTACACCATCTGGTCCACCTCGACGGTCGACTTCCCGACGGTCCAGCGCATGGTCCGCTTCGCGCGTTACTGGGACCTGGTCGGCAACTCGGGGCGGTTCGTCGAGGCCCGCGAGGCCATCCTGGGCGACGCACCGTTCGTCAACTTCATGGCGTTCTCCGACTGGCTGTACGCCCTCACCGGGTCCACGCACAACTTCGCCTACGAGCGGCTGGTGGACCTCGTCGTCGACTGGCTGGAGCTGCGCGGGGGCGCGCCCGACGCTGTCCGCGCAGCGCTCGCCCGCGACTACCACCGCGCGGGCGCCCGCGGCGCCCCGAAGCGCCTGGAAGGCCGGCTGGAGCAGCCCAAGCGGCGCGACCAGCCCTCGGCCCGCGGCACCGCCCGGCAAGCGCGCGTCGCCGACTGACGCTCATGTCCCGGTCGACGTCACCACGGCGCTGTCCGTCCCAACCTCCTGCCCGCGCCGGTCCCGCGCCACCAATACGATCGGGTTGGCGCCCTCCTCCAGCGGCACCACGACCTCCCACGTCACCTCGTCGAGCCACGTGACGGTCAGCGGCGCGCCACCCAGCTCGATCCCCACTACGTCGACCCAGCCCTCCCCCTGCAACACGACCTCAGACCCCTTGACGCTGAAGTCCGCGCCCCCGGCGGTGGTGATCTGGAAGTCCACCTCGGGGATCGCCCGAGCCACCGACTCCGGGGAGCCCGAGCGCACCCAGTCCGCGCGGTCCCCGATGAACGCGCAATGGCTCGCGATCGGCTGCGCCGGCAACAACGCCGCCATCTGGTCGCACCACGGCGCGAGGTGGGCCGCGTCGTACGACCGGTCCAGGATGTCCAACAGGTGCCCGTAGTAGAGCCGCGCGTAGACCGGGTCCGCGATCAGCCGCCGCAGGTCGCCGTTGCCGACCACCGACATGTTCCACGATCCGAAGAAGTCGAGATCGTGCGGGAAGTACAGCACCCGACCGTCCTCGGGGCGCACGTAGAGCTTCGCGTTGTGCTGACTGCCATCCCCCCCGTACTGGTCGACGACCCCCGCGAGCGACGCGAACGCGAACCCGCGCAGCCACGCGTCTACGTCGATGACGTCGGCGGCCCTGGCACGAAACGCCGCGTCCGACAAAGAGAACAGTTGGCCGAGCTCGAGGACGCCCGCGTAGTCGTCTTCGCGTTCGTTGTTCGAGATCAAGAACGCCCATCGGTACGCCTCGGGGTCGGCGCCGAGGTCTCGAATCGACGTCCCGATCACCGAGTCCGGCTGCGGGAGCTTGAGCCCGGTCGGCGTGCCGTCGTCCGTCGTGTACGGGTAATAGATGAGCTCGTACTCGAACACGGTGCCGTCGGCGCCATCGGCGAACTGGGCGTCCAACATGACGCTCGTGGTGCGATCGAGCTGCAGCTCGGCGGCGCCGGTGTGCTCGGGGTACGGCGTGATGGCGTGCGTGAGGTCGTTGTACTCGGCAGACACCGAGCCGGCGTGCGTCTGTACCAGGTTGAGCAACACCTCCCGCTGGCCGTATCCGACCCCCTCCGAGCGGTCGACGAGCACGCTGGTGTGGCTGCCACGGAAGGGCTGGTCAGGCGAAAACGACAACCCATAGCCGAGCCGCGACGTGGTCGGGCGGCCCCGCTGGCTGCCTTTGAGCCGGACGCCCGCGTCCCAGAACACCACGCGCTCGTCGTAGATCACCGTGGCGCCGACGTCGTCGTCGCTCATGAGGTTGACGTCTTCGTGCATCCACGCGGCGTCGGCGGCGGTCATCAGGATGCGCACGTTGTGCAGGCCGTTGCTGGCGGCGCGGCCGTCGTCGAACGTCATCAACAAGCGCGCGTCGGGCCCGGCGGCGGGGAAGGTGGCGCGCGCCCCGAGCGTGTCCTCCGCCTCCAGGTAGACCTGCACCACGCTGCCCGCGGCCCGCCCGGCCAGGGTCGCTTGCCACCTCCCCCCCCCGATCGGAGCCATTGGCTGGTCGGAGAACGCGCCGCCATCGACCGACGACCACATCGTGACCGAAACGACCCCGTCCGGATCGTCGACAAGAGCCGACACCTCGATCGGGACGTAGGGGGGTGGCACCGCGCTCGACTGCTCGAAAGCGTCGAACGTCGGGCCCAGGTTGTCGGTCGCCACCGAGTTGGCGCTCCCCGGGGTGCCCGACAGCTCCGGCTGCTCGATGAGGGTCGTGCGCGCCATCCGGTTGAAGTACAGCCGTGTGTGGAGCTGGTTGCTCCCTGACACCCACCGGGCGCGGAAGGAGATCTCGTACTCACGGTTGCCGATCGGCCGCGCCAACGTGAGCTCGGCGTGGTTGTGCATGTGCCCGGTCGGCCCGGTGGCGACGAGCCGAAGCACGGGGTTCGAGGGGTCGTCGGGGTCAGGGACCACGCTGCTGTGGCGGTGGTTGCCGAGCACGCGCCACGGACCCACCCCTCCGTCGAACCCCCCCCCTTCGACGACCTCGATCGCGGCCGTCGCGGGCTGCTCGACCACGCTCACGTCGTCGATCAGCACCTCGCCAGCGTCCAGCAGCCCGATGACGAGCTCGTGCCAGGTCCCGTCGGGCCCCACCGCGCTCGGGCTCGCGACCGCACGATACGTGACGTCGACCCACGCCGACCGCGGCAGCTCGTCGCTGGGCGCCCACGCCTCCCCCACCCCGTTGTCCGCCCACGGGTCCCGAAGCTCGACGCTCGACCCACCCCCGTCGGCCGCCTCCGGCCACCTCCCCCCGTCGTAGTACCGCACCTCGTCGGCGAGGTTCCCGCGCGCGTCGCGCAGCAGGATCCGGTCGCTGCGGTTGTCGAGCCGCCCCTCGAAGTCCCCGACCACGTCGACGCCCGGGTACGCCGCCCGCAGCGCGTCGGCGTCGTTGGCGACCACGACGTACGCGCCCGGAGCGAGCGTCGTCCCGTCGGGGAACACGTACGCGACGGCGTCGACGAGCTGCCAGCCGCCGAGGTCCACCGCGTCCGTGCCGCGGTTGTACAGCTCGATCCACTCCTCGTCGCGGGCGGTGATCGGGTCCCCGGCGCGGGACAACGGCGCGCGATGGTACTGGATCTCGTTGATGACGACGTCTTCCACGAGCTCAACGACGTTCGGCTCCCACGGTGTGGTCAGGGTGGGCACCCGCCACGGGCCCGCCTCACCGTCGCGCGCGCGCGGGGCATCGTGCACCCGCACCGCGTCGATCAACGTGACGCCGTCGGGCTCGTAGAGGAACAGCACGTCGCCCGACGCGACCTCGAACCCGACGTCCTCCACGACGAGCCGCTCGCCGGCCAGCAGGGTGTCGCTCGGGACCACGAACGCCCCGGCGTCGGACGCGAGCACCACCCCCCCGAGGTCGCGGTCCGCGAGCGCGGCGATCTCCACCCAGAACGGCGCCTCCGACGCAGCGGGGACCTCGTCGAGCACCACCGACGGCCCGACCGCGGCCGCGGAGACGACCGCGGTGAGCGCGCAGGCGAACGTCAGGTCGGGGTCCGGCGCGGTGGCCTGATGCACCTCGACCGCGAGCACGTTGGTGCCCCGCACCAAGGCGTCGGACGGCACCGCGACGACCCACTCGAGCGCGGGGTCGACCGACGACGACGCCAGCGTCGCGCCCCCCACCGGCCCAGGGGGCAGGTTGACGCGCGCCAGCTCGACGCCGTTGAGCCACGCGACCGCGCCGTCGTCGATCTCGCAGGCGAGCAGGAGCTCGGTCCACGCGGCGTCGCCGTCGAACCCGAACGAGGTGCGGAACAGCGTCGTGGTCGGCAACGCGACGAGCTCGGTGGCGCCGCGCGATCCGAGCAGGGGGGCCACGCTCCGAAACACCGCGTAGGTCTCCTCCCGGTTGGTCACCGAGTCGCTGTCGAACGTGTCCCCCCACACGAACCGGGCCGCGTCGGTGAACGACGCGCCGACGGCCCAGCCCCACGGGTCCGCGTACCGGTCCGCCTCGACCGCCGGCGCGTCCCAGGCGCCGAGCGCGTCGCCCTCTGCGATGACGGCGCGAAGGTCGGCCTCGAGCGGCGCCGGCGCGGGCGGGGAGAACCCCGGGTTGGCGCCGGTCGGGCCGAGCAGCCACTCGAACCCGGCGATGTCGGTCCCGACTGCCCCGTCGGGGAGCACCGCCTCCGCGATCACCGACTGCGGGCTGCCCCCGTCGCCCCAGTCCTCCCAGGCGACGACGAACAGGTGGTCGGTGGGCAGGACCTCGACGTCGATCCGGTCGACGGTGGTCCAGGACCCGTCGACGTCGTCGCCGACCAGCACGAGGTCCGAGGCGTCCGCTTGCCCGAGGTAGAGCGCGTAGTGGTTGTCGGCGGTCGCGGAGAGGACCGCGTCGGCCGGCGCCGCGACGCCGCCGAAGTAGAACGTGGCCGCGCCCTCCGGCCACGCGCCGTCGTCGTAGGCGGGCCCCGCCCAGTCGGCGGCCGGCGTCGCGCCGGAGGCGTCGTACCGCCAGACGGCGTCGATGGGCACGAGGGTCAGGGTCAGGGGGGGTGCCGAGGGGTCCACGAGGTTCGGCGCGCCCGGGGTGCCACCCGGTTGCACGCTGATCGTCCAGTGCTCGGCGTGGTCGCTGGGGTGGTCCGGGTCGATCTTGGCGAGCGAGTGGCCGGAGCCGTCCGCGCCGACCGGCCACGGGTCGTCGTCCCCGTAGTTGACGGTGTCGATGACCCGCCCGGCGTTGTCCACCAGCGAGACCCGCTCGCCGCCGTTGCCGAGGCTGCCGTCGAGCGGGCCGATGGCTTCGGCGAAGCCGGTCTCCGCGGCCAACGCGGCCGGATCCGCCGCGATCACGAGGTAGCCGCCGGCCGGCACCACGACCCCATCGGCGAACGCGTAGTCGACCGCGCCGGAGAGCGACCACCCGGTGAGGTCCATGTCGAGCGCCATCGGGTTGTGCAGCTCGATCCACTCCACGCCGTCGCCCGCCGGGTGGTACTGCAGCTCGGAGAACGCGATCGAGCCGGGCGCCGCCATGGCGTCGCGCACCCACACGGCGCTCGGGGCGGGGGGCACCGGCTCCTCGGAGTCCTCCGTCTCTTCGGTCTCCTCGGTATGCTCGGTCTCCTCCGTCTCTTCGGTCTCCTCGGAGTGTGGGCCGGGCTCCGTCTCCGTCGTCGGGACGGTCGGCGCGGTCGGGCCGTCGCCGGTCTCCTTGCCGCGGCAGCCCGCCGCCACCAGCGCCATTCCAAGGATCAAGCACGCGTTCGATGATGGGACCACCCGGGCTCCTGGGCGTCGCCGCGCCAGGACCGAGGATAGCGCACGGACGCTACTTCGCAACGGCCGATGTGCCCGATCGGGCCGCCAGCAGCTCACGGCGCTTCTCGGCGACCCGACGCTCCAGCTCGGCGCGGGCCGCCGCCCGATCCTGGATCTCCTCGCGCACACGCTCGAGCTTGTAGGCGTAGGTGCGCACCCGGATCTTGATCGAGCCGGTCGGCTTGTTGGCGTCGATGTCGTGCAGCGCCGCGTACGGCACGCGCGCCGTGCCGACGATCTTGTCGATGATGCCGTACGTAGGCGCGTCGTTGCCGCACTTGAACGACGACAGGTCGAGCAGCGCGAGGTTCGGGTGGTGGGCCGCGAACCGCACCGCCCACACCTTCTGCACGCTGTTCGCGGAGTAGTTCTCGGGCCACACGTCGTTGATCGACAGCGGGTCGGCGTCTCCGTAGAAGCGCCGCAACCACGTGGGGTCCTTCGGGATCGAGCGCATCGACAGGATCGGGTAGCCGAGCACCTGCAGCTCCTCGGGGATGCCGTGGTGCAGCCCCGGATCGCTGTGGTAGGGCCGCCCGACCATCAGGATCGCGACGCGCCCGTCGCGCTCGACCTGCTCGAGCACCTCGCGCCCGCGCGCCTGCAGCGTGGCGTCGAACGCCTCGAGCGCCTTCCACCCTTGCTCGACCGCGAAGTCGGACTCATCCTCGGTGATCCCGAGGCGCGCGCCCCAGGTCTCGAAGATCTGCCGCTTGAGCAGGTTGGGCTCCGCGAACGTCACGGCGTCGTCGACGTACCGCACGCCGGCGCGCGCGAAGAAGTCGACCTCCTTGGTGAACGCGGCCTTGGCGACGTTCGGGCTGCCGGCCACGATCGGGCACGACGCGACGTCCATCGTCTGGGTGACCCAGGTGGGCACGTGGGTGATGGTCGGGAACCAGATCCAGTCGAGCGGGCCGCGGCGCTCCTTCGGGTCGGTGTGCGCGTGCACGAGCAGCTCGTGGATGTGCGACTGCACGACCTTGGCGGGGAAGCACGGGTCGATCGAGCCGTAGCGGCCGCCCTCCGCGAACATCTCCTCGGTGGTCGGCTCGGACCAGACGACGTTTTGGCGGTGGATGCCGACGGCCTCCAGGTACGTCCGGAAGAACGGGCCGGTGCTGTACATGTTGAGGACGCGCGGCAGGCCGATCTTCACCTTCGACAAGTCGACGTTCGAGCGCTTGAACCCGCGCTGGACCACGCGGCGCGCGATGCGGAGCAGCCAGTCGACCCGGACGTCGGTGTCGACCTTCGCCGAGCCGGCCGCGGGCATCGGCGCGTGCTCGAAGAAGTGCTTGAACGCGAGCTCCGCCTCCTCGGTGACGAGGTTCGGGAACTGCTTGCGCAGCTTGTTGCGCTCGCGGTTGAGCTCCTTGAGCGCGTCTTTGCTCTCGACCGTGCCCTGCTCGCACGAGAAGCCGGCGATGTAGCGGCTGGTCCGGCCGTCGGGCGTCTCGGTGTCGATGAACGTGCGCGTGCACAGGTTCGGGCAGAAGTGGCACACGGTGCTGGCGTCGGTGCGCGAGGTGTACCGGAGGCCGATCGCGGACGCCATGCCGACGAACGTGGACATGCCGCGGCGCCGCACGACGCGCAGCGCCTCGTAGGCGGCCCCGATGGCGCCGGCCTCTCCGCAGTGCGGGTGCACGACGACGCGGGCGTTGGGCACCCGCTCCTCGATGTAGTCCACCTGCGCCTTGACCGCGGCGAGGTTGCGCTGGGTGCCCCCTTGCAGCACGAACACGGTCCCGAACTCGGCGAGCCGGGGCACCTGCACGACGTACTGCCAGACGTTCTTCGGGAGGACCTGGGCGAGCCCGGACAGCATCTCGGGCGCGGAGAAGCCCTCCTTCTGGAAGTTGACCCGGTCGGCGTCCAAGAACACCGCGCACCCGTACGAGAACTTCGGCGCGACGGGCGCGGCGAACGCGGTCGACGCGTAGTCCTTGAGCGGCACCCCGAACTGGTCGGCCATCGCCTGCAGCAGCATGCCGTTGCCGGCGGAGCACTGGTTGGAGAGGCGGAAGTCCTTCACGTCGCGGCCGGTGCGGCTCTCGGCGAGGAACAGCACCTTGATGTCCTGGCCGCCGATGTCGCAGATGACATCGACATCCGGCACGAACCGGATCGCGCTCGCCATGTGTGCGACGGTCTCGACGAGGTTCGCGTCGACACGCAGCGACTGCTCCAGCACGTCCCCGGCGTACCCGGTCGCCCCGCACGAAATGACGTCCAGCCGCGCCCCTTGAGCGGCCGCCCAGTCTTCGATCTCGGCGAGCAGGTCCTTGGTGTCCTGGATCGGGTTGCCCTTCGACAACGCGTACGCCTTGAACAGCACGCGCTCGTCGTCGGCGTCGACCACGACGGCCTTGCTGCTCGTCGAGCCCCCGTCGATGCCGATGCCGACCCGCCGAACCGACCCGGGCGTGAGCTCGGCCGGGACGAACGGCGGGATGGTGTACTTCTCGATGAACGCGTCGCGCTCCTCGACCGACGCGACGAGCGGCTTGCCGGCCTGCGCGCCGACCCGCGCCGCCCGGCCGGTTCGGATCCACGCGGTGAGGCCGTCGAGGCCGTGGTAGCGCCCGACCTCGGGTCCGAGGCCCTCCGACAGCCCGAAGTAGATCGCGCCGAGCGCGGCGTAGTACTGCGCGTCTTTCGGGGTGAACACGAGCTCTTCGATGGGGGTCGACGCGTCCCACTCGAAGCCA
The DNA here is from genome assembly GCA_903897935.1 of uncultured Pseudomonadota bacterium. GTDB lineage: Bacteria > Myxococcota_A > UBA796 > UBA796 > CAIUDO01. Next base: position 1,156 of record CAIUDO010000702.1, on the reverse strand, counting down.
CGCTGCGCCCAGGTCTCCGGGATGCGGTGGCGCCAGCACGCGACGAGGAACGGCAAGAAGGTGTTCGGCCCGCCGAGCAGCAGCACCTTCGGCTTGAGCGTGTTGCCGCGCGTGAGCACCGACAGGTTCTGCTGCACGATCGCGTCGGCGAGGCTGTTCATGATCTCGGGGCCCGGGATGCCGGACTTGACGAGGTTGACGATGTCGGTCTCGGCGAACACCCCGCACTTCGCGGCGACGTGGTGCAGCGCGGACGGGTCGTAGGTGATGCGCGCGACGGCGGCCGCCGACATCCCGACCTTGATCATGCACTTGTCGATGGTGGCGCCGGTCCCCGACGCACACTTGTCGTTCATGGACGTCGACGCCTGGCGGCGCCCCTCGTCGTCCTCCTTGAACATGATGATCTTCGCGTCCTGACCGCCCAGCTCGATGACGCTGCGCACGTCGGGGTGCAGGCGCTCGACGGCGAGCGCGACGGCGTTGACCTCTTGTACGAACCGCGCGCCGAGGGGCTCGATGAGCGGGCCGGCGCCGGAGCCGGTCACGAAGATCCGCACGTCGCCGGCCTCGGGGAAGGTGCGCCCGATGGTGATCAGCAGCTCGTGCACCTTCTCGGCCTGGCGCGTCTCGTGGCGCTGGTAGTCCTGCCAGACGACCTCGCCTGAGTCGACGTCCATGACGACGGCCTTGACCGTGGTCGATCCTACGTCTACGCCCATCGCGAGGCGGCTCGGCATGTCGGCTCCACTGGACTGACATGTCAGTCTAGCCCGGAGCGGGCGGTTCGCCACGGCGCGTCGACGGGGTGCAGCTCGCCGCGGAATCCGAGCCTACCCGGTGCCAGGTCGATCACCCTCCGCCGACGACGACGGCACGTCGATACCGGACGTTCCTGGCTCCCCCTCGCCCACCCCTCCGATCAGGGGTCAGGTCGATCACTTTCGAAACCCGCCCATGACGACCGGATACCCGGCGTTCTTCCGTCGCCAAACGCCCCAGATCGAAAGTGATCGACCTGACCCCTGGATTGGGTGGTCGCCGATACGCACGGTTTACCCTTCCTGATCGCCCAGCTAGAATCTGAGCGTCCCTGCCGTGCCAGGTCGATCACCTTCTGCCGACGACGACGGCACGTCGATATCGGACGTTCCTG
>CAIUDO010000701.1 GCA_903897935.1 uncultured Pseudomonadota bacterium | reverse complement strand
GAAGGCATCGACCTCGTGGTCATCGGTCCGGAGGCCCCGCTCGTCGCGGGCGTCGCCGACGCGCTGCGCGCCGCGGGCATCCCGGCGTTCGGCCCCGGGGCCGCCGGCGCGCGCCTCGAGGGCTTGAAGGCCTGGATGAAGGAGGTGCTCGCGGCGGCCGGGGTGCCGACCGCGGCCGCGGTGGTGTGTGACCTCGCGACGGACGCTGGGTGGTCGGCGGCGCGCGCGCGCGCGGCGCGGGGGGCGGTCGTCGTGAAGGCCGACGGCCTGGCCGCCGGCAAGGGCGTGTTCGTGTGCCCGACCGCGGAGGAGGCCGTGGCCGCCCTCGACGCGGTGGGGCGGTTCGGCGACGCCGCCCGCGTGGTCGTGCTCGAGGATCTGCTCGTCGGGCCCGAGGTGAGCGTGTTCGCGCTCTGCGACGGGCAGCGTGCGGTGCCGCTGCTCGTCGCGCGCGACCACAAGCGTGTCGGCGACGGAGATACCGGTCCCAACACCGGCGGCATGGGGGCGGTGGCGCCGGTCCCCGGCGTCGACGCGGCTGCGCTGGTCGACCTCGTGTGCGCGCCCGTGCTGCGGGAGATGGAGGCGCGCGGGGCGCCGTTTCGAGGCGTGTTGTTCGCGGGCCTGATGCTCACCGCGTCCGGCCCGAAGGTGCTCGAGTTCAACGTGCGGTTCGGCGACCCGGAGTGTCAGGCCCTGATGTGCTTGTGGGACGACGATCCGGCGCCGTGGCTGCTCGGGGCGGCGACCGGCGCGTTGCCTGCCGGTGCCCCCCGGTTCGCCGACGCGTTCGCTTGCTGCGTGGTGCTCGCGGCACCTGGCTACCCGGACGCACCAACGCTGGGCGCGGCCATCCCAGAGGCGCCGATGCCCCCAGGCGCGCGTCGGTTCGTCGCTGGCGCCGAGCGCGGGTCGGACGGCCAGCTGCGCGTGAGCGGCGGCCGGGTGCTGTGCGTCGCGGGCGTCGGCGCGACCGCGGCCGAGGCGCGCGCGAGGGCGTACGCCGCGGTCCCGTCGTCGCGGTTCGAGGGCGCGTTGGTCCGCTCGGACATCGGCGCGAGCACGGTGTGACCGCGGAGCGCACCCGCGACGCGCCGTGCCCGGGGGTGCAGATCACCCAGCCCAAGCGCGGGTTCCGGTACGGCTCCGAGGCGTTCTGGATGGTCGGCCGCGCGCTGCTTACACGGCCGGGCGCGCGCACCGGGCTCGACCTCGGCACCGGATCAGGCATCGGAGCTGCGTTGTTGGCGGCCCGCGGCGTGGCTGCGGTCGGCGTGGACGCGTGGGACGCGTGGGCCCCGCTGTGGGACGAGACGTTGGCCTCATCGACGGTGGCCGCCGACCTGTCCCTGCGGGTGTGCGACGTGCGCGCGTTTCACGCCGACGCGCCGTTCGACGTCGTGATCAGCAACCCGCCGTACTTCCCTGCGGGCACGGGTCCGGTCGCGCCCGATCCGTGGCGGGCAGCGGCGCGCACCGAAGGTGGGGCCGCCCTCGACGACTTCGTCGCCGCCGCGTGCCGATCCGTCGCGGAAGACGGCGTGATCGTGTTCGTCTTGCCGCTTGTGCGCGCGTCCGAGGCGGTCGTCGGCTTCACGCGCCACGGTCGCGGCCGGTGCGGCGTGGTGTCCGTCGGCGGTCGACGGGCCTTGGTGATCGCGGGGGACGGCGCTCCTTCCGTGCCTGAGGTCGTCGTCGAGGGCGACGAAGCAGCGACGTTGTGGTACGCGGTTGCGACTGGAGCGGCGAGACGTGCAGATTCGCGGTTGGACGGTCTGGCTCGATCACGATCACCCGGATGACGAACGGGCGGGGACAGCCGCGGTAGACGCCGTTCGTTCCGCGATCCGAACGGGGGGCGCCGCGCCACCGGTCGCCGTGGTCCTCCGGGGCCCGCGGCTCGACCTGTTCCCGCTGGGGCACGCGCGGGAGGCGGGCACGTCGCCCGCGCTGTTCATCGCGGGGTTGTCGCGCTCGACCCTCATCAACGCCGATCCGGTGGACGCGGTCGGCGTCGCGGGCGTGTTCGCGTGGCGGCCCGATCGGGCGTCCGCGCCAGCGCCGGTGGCGTTGGTGTTCCTCGAGTGGTCCGATTGCCGCTGGTGGAGCTGGCGCGCGCTGCTTTCGGGGTCGACCCCGCCGGAGGTCCGCGACGACACCGAGACGCTCCAGCGCGCCGTCGACGGAGACGGCAAGCCGTCGGGCCTGGGCGGCTGGTGGAGCCT
>CAIUDO010000700.1 GCA_903897935.1 uncultured Pseudomonadota bacterium | reverse complement strand
TCCGTATCGGTGTCCGTGTCGGTATCGGCGTCGGCGTCGGTGTCGGCGTCGGTGTCGGGGTCGGCGTCGGTGTCGGTGTCGGCGTCGGTGTCGGCGTCGGCGTCGAGGTCGGCGGGAGGGGTGTACCCGGTCTCTTCGACCGGCTTGGGCGCGCAGGCGGTCGTCACCAGCAGCAACAGCACGTTGGTGCGCATGAACACCTCGCTCAGAAGTTGGTGAGCAGCAGGTCGGCGTCGTGGCCGGACGCCGCCCACTGGTCGCGCACGTCCTGGATCATCGCTGGGACGCCGACGAGCACGACGGCGGCGCGCCCGTCGAGCAAACCAGCCGCGCGCGCGTGCTCCTGGACGTAGCCGACCGCGCCCGCCCAGCCCGCCGCCCCCGACGGGTCCATCACGACCGTGACCCCGACGCCGGCCGAGCGCCACGCGCCCAGCTCGTCGGCGAACCCGACGCGCTCGGCGTCGAGCACGCCGTAGAAGACGTGCACCGCGCGCGGCAGGCCGCGGCCGATCTCGGCGCGCACGACGGGACGCGCCGCGCTGATGCCCGACCCGTTCACCAAGATCACGAGCGGCAGGTCGGCCCCGCGCTCGAGCGGGAAGCCGGCGCCGCGCGCCTCCGACATCTCGACGGTGTCGCCCGCCCGCAGCGCCGTGAGGCGCTCGGCGGTCTCGCCTTGTTGCTTGACCAGGAGCACCGCGGGCGCGCCGGGATCGCTCGCGAGCGCGAAGAAGCCGGGCCGCGCGGCGCCGTCGACCGTGACGACGACGTACTGGCCGGGCCGCGTGTGCCCCTCCGGCGCGCGGTCGAGGAGGATCCTGCGCAGGTCGCGGGCGTCGGGTTCGTTGCTGAGCAGCGCGGTTCGGGGCACTGGTTCCCTCCTGGCGCGAGCCTACCGGAGTTCACCCGTGTCCACACCGCTGACCTATTGGGACTACCTGCGCCTCGACGACCTGCTCGGCCTGCAGGGCGGCGTTGGCGAGGAGGCGGCCGACGTCTCCGCGGACGAGCTCCACTTCATCATCGTGCACCAAGTCTACGAGCTGTGGTTCAAGCTCACGCTCCGCGAGCTGCGGTTGGCGCGCGACCACCTCGCCGCCGACGACGTGCCCGAGGAGCACATCCCGTTGGTGGTCCACCACCTGCGGCGCGTCAACAGCATCTTGTCGTTGTGCGTCGAGCAGATGCGGGTGGTCGAGACGCTCACGCCGCAAGACTTCCTGGCGTTCCGCGACAAGCTCATCCCGGCGAGCGGCTTCCAGAGCTTCCAGATGCGCGAGCTCGAGATCGTGATGGGCCTCGAAGACGCCGAGCGCGTGCGCCTCGGAGGTCACCTGCCGCTGGAGCACATCCAGAAGCTCGCGACGCGCTCCGCCGGCGGGCACGACGCGTGGGGGCGCATCGAGCGCGCGCGCGCCGAAGGGTCGTTCCTCGCCGCGCTGCGCACCTGGCTGTACCGAACGCCGATCCGTGGGAGCCAGCCGGGCCAGGCGGGCGACGACGCCGTCGTCGCCGGCTTCCTCGACGACTACCTGCGCGCAGGCGACGCCGCGTCCGAGGCGTCGATGGGCCGCCTCGCCGCCGCCTTGGAGTCCCAGCGCGCCGAGGTGTCCGCGCGCGTGGCGGCGTCCCGCGAGGCGAACCGCGCGTTCTTGGCCGCAGAGGACGTCGACGACGGCGAGCGCGCGCACCACCGCCGCGTCCGCGCGGCCGCGTTGTTCATCGAGTCCTACCGGCACCTGCCGCTGCTGTCGTGGCCCCGGTTGCTCGTCGACCAGGTGCTCGAGATGGAGCAGCAGATGGTCCTGTTCCGGCACCGGCACGCGCGCATGGTCGAGCGCGTGATCGGGCGTCGCGTCGGCACCGGCGGGTCGTCGGGCGTCGACTACCTCGACGCGACCGGCAAGTACCGCGTGTTCAAGGAGCTGTGGTCGATTCGGACCATGTTGCTCGCGCGCGAGGCGCTGCCCGAGCTGTCCGAGCAGGGCTACGGGTTCGCGCGAGGCGGGGCGTGAGCGGCCTGGAGCTCCTGGTCGCGTCGGCCGATACGCTCGCGCCCCATCACGCGCGCGGCGCCCTCGTACGCGTCGATGGGCTCGACCTCGTCGAGGTGGGGGAGGCGCTCGCCGCCGACGACGCCGCGCGCCTGCGCGGCTGGATGGCCGCCGGCCAGGTGGCCCGCGTCGACGACGCCACGTGGCGCGCGTGGTCGGCCCTCCCCGGCGACGCGTTCGAGCTGGTCATCGTCCAGCCGTTCGTGCTCGTGCGCCCGATGAGCGGCGCGGAGGCGCCCTAGCAGCCTGACGGGCATTGCTCCCGTCGCCCGCTGGCGGGTCCCGCGCG
>CAIUDO010000699.1 GCA_903897935.1 uncultured Pseudomonadota bacterium | reverse complement strand
CGCGCGGGACCCGCCAGCGGGCGACGGGAGCAATGCCCTTCAGGCTGCTAGCCCTGAACCGCCGCCGACCCGCCCGCGCTCGGCAATCCCAGCGCCGACCACCGGAGCATGCCGCCCGCCAGCGAAGCTACGCAGGAAAAACCCAGGGACTCGAGCTCACGCGCTGCGCTCGCCGACCGGCCGCCGCTGCGGCACACCACCACCAGCTTGTCGTCGCGCTCCCACGCGCTGCTGCGCGCACGGAGCGTCGTGAGCGGCACGTGCTCGGAGCCGGCGATGTGCCCGAGCGGGCCGACGCGCTCGTCTTCGTCGCGCACGTCGACGAGGCGCACGGCGTCGAGCGCGGTCGCGAGCCAGCCCGCGTGCACCTCCGGGGTCCCCGACGCGCTGCGGGTGACGGGCGCCCACCGGTCCGCCGACGCGCCGTCGTCGAGCTGCTCGTCTTCCAGCAAGCCGGCGCGCAGGTTCGCCGGGACCGCCTCGTCCATTCGCTTGGGGTACGCGAGGTTGAGGCCCGCCATGATGGCGACGAACGCGTCTTCGCTGCGGGCGTCGGCCAGGCGCGGGTTCCAGGCGCGCTCTTCGCGCACGGTCGTGCACGTGCGGCCCTGGTAGTCGTGCGCCGGGAACAGCGTGGTGTCGTCGGGCAACGAGAACACCTGGTCGCGCACGCTCCGGTACAGCGCGCGCGCGTCGCCGGACTGGAAGTCGGTGCGCCCGCAGCCTCGGATCAGCACGGTGTCGCCGGTGAACGCGCGCTGCAGGTCGGCGGTCACGAAGGTGAGGCAGGTCGCGGTGTGACCGGGCGTGGCGCGCACCTCGATCGCTTGCCAGCCGAACCGGACGGCGTCGCCGTGCTGGAGCTGGAGGTCGGCGGTCGTCGTGCCGGCGGACGCCGCGAGCCCGATCTTGCAGCCGGTCCGGTTGCGGAGCAGCCCGGCGCCCGAGAGGTGGTCGGCGTGGACGTGGGTGTCGAGCACGATCGCCAACTTCAGCCCGAGCTCGCGGATGACCGTCAGGTCCCGCCCGACGAGCTCACGGACGGGGTCGATCAGCACCGCGTCGCGGGTGCGAGGGCACGCGAGCAGGTAGGAGTACGTGGACGACTCCCGGTCGAACATCTGGCGAAAAATCAAGGCGATACCTCGGTCGGTTGGGCGGGGAGCGCAGCCTCGACGCGCTGCAGCCAAGACTCTTGGGCGGTCTGGGCGGCGCCAGTCGCGCGGACCAGCGCACGAAACACCGGTACATGCCAGGTTCCATCTTCGATGTCGAGCGTGGCGATGGTCTCGACCCGCGCGTGCGCGCCCTCGGGGTGCACGGTCGCGGTCAAGGTGAGGGTCATCGGCAACGACGTGTCGCGGGCGGAGCGCACGATCGTCATGCCGGGCCCGACGGACTCGGTGCGGACGATCAGGCGGGTCTCACCCAGGTCTTCCTCCCACGACGGGAGCGGGTCGGCGGGGAGCGGGGCCACGGTCGCGTGCTCGGACATCGTCACGCGGGTGGGCTCCGAGATCGTCGCCCACACGACCTCGGGTGGCGCGGGCATCACGCGGCTCGACGCGCCCTCGGTGCGGACCGGCATCGCCGACCCGACGCTCCACACCCACGCGCCCCCGACCAACGGCACCGCGATCGCGACCACGACCACGCCGCCACACCCCCACGCCGCGACGCTGCGCGCGCTCACGACGGGGACTCGCCGCCGAGCACGACGTCGACGACGACCAGCAGCTGCTGGAGCACCCCGTCGAGCACGATGCGGACGACGAACACGATCGGAGCGTCGCCCCCGGCGGACGGCGGCGTCGGGTCGAGCAGCGCGTCGACGAGCTGGCTCTCGACGACCCGGAGCAGCGGGGCGACCAGCGCGCGGTCCTCGACGAACGCCGCCGCGACGTCGTAGGTCTCGGGATCGATCGACGGTGGCACGAGGTCAATCGCGCCGGCGGTGGTGCTGGTCGGTTGGGCGAGCAAGGCGCCGACGCTGCCGATCAGCGCCCAGGTCGCGTCATCTTCGAGCACCGGCCGCAGCCATGGCTCGGCGCGCTCCCACCCGGTGAGGCCGTCCTCGTCGCGCGCCCACAGCTCCGGCAGCGCGTCGACGAGGTCGGCGAGCGCGTACGGTTCGCCCCTCGGT
>CAIUDO010000698.1 GCA_903897935.1 uncultured Pseudomonadota bacterium | reverse complement strand
GCCTACGCCGACTACCTGGGAGAGGGCGGCGACCCCACTCGGTTCCCGTATACGCCCACGCCATTGTCCGACCTCGACGGGGATGGCATAGCGGACATGGTGGTAAACGACGGCGTGATGCAAGGCCCGCTTCCGTCTGGCGTGTTCAGCGCCAACGACGTCGACTGGCGTTTCGTGCTACCGATCGCGGTCCGCGGCTTGTCGTACCCTATGGATGCCGGCGACATCGACGGCGATGGCCTTGGCGAGGTCGTTGTGCTCGCCCGCGACTACGACATCGCCTTCGACGAGGTTGTCGGCGCCAACATCCACCATCAGGACCTATCTGATCCCGTGTTTCGCATGCCGTACGAGGGCGAATCGATCCAGCAGACCAACCGCCCATTCGATCTTGATGGTGACGAAACCGACGATCTTGTCTTCGCGTGGTCCAACGGCGAAGGCACTGCCATGGTGGACGTGTGGTACGGCCCGGTCGGCGGCGCCCTCGAACAAGGTCGCGGCGACGCCTCCGTGGCGCTGCCTTACGGCGTGGATATCGGCTCGGTAGGTTGGGGCGGCGACCACGACGGCGATGGGACCGAAGACCTGCTCATCGGCTGGAACCTCAACGAAGCCGCCAGCGGCGCGTGGCTGCTGCTGGGTGGGTCCCGGTGATCGCAGGTGCACGCCATCACCGACCGTGCCCATGTCGGTGCCCTTCGTGAAGCCGTAGGGGAACGGGTCATAATTTGCGTGCCCCCGGGTCCAGTATGGCCGCCAGGCGGCCGCACGAACTCCGCGCCGAGTCACCCCCCAGAGGTTCCGGATCCCAACCCGCTGGAGGTTCCGGATCCCACAACGGCCGTCACCCCCCGCACTTCGCCCACGCCCGCTCGAGCTCGGGCCCACCGCCGCCGCGGCTCCGCAGCGTGAACAGCAGCGGCGCCGCCTCCTTGCAGCGGTCCGCGTCCGCCAGCAGGACCGCGGCGAGCGCAACCGGGCGGAGGTCGGTCGGCGTCGCGCGGGCCTGGTCCAGCCACGCCGCCACCGCCTTGTCGGGCTGCCCGAGCTGCTGGAACACCTTCCCGCGCCAGAGGTCGATGTCGCGCGCGCGGCTTCCGTGCTCCTTCGCCGCGTCGAACGCCAGGATCGCCGTCTCCGGGGCGCCGGTCTGCAAGAGCGCCAGCCCGTACATGTAGTGCAGGTACGGGTCGCGCGGGTCGATCTGCAAGCCGCGGACACACGCCGCCTTCACCGCGACCGGATCCTCCACCTGTCCGCCAAAGTCGGCGAGGAACCGGTACCAACGCGGGTCGTCCGGGAAGCGCTGCGCCCCCTCGGTCGCGAGCGCGGCGGCCCCCACGAGGTCACGCTTCGCCCGCAGCGCCAAGACGAGGTTGGCCCTGGTGATCGGGGCGTCGGGCGCGAGCGCGAACGCCCGCCGCCACGCCTCGAGCGCCGCCGCCGGGTCGCCCGCGAGCGCGTGCGCGAGCCCGAGCTGGGTCCACGCGTCGGTCATGGTCGGCGCGGCGCGGGTGACGTCGGTGAGCTGTCGGACGGCGTCGGCGGGGTGGTCCGGCAACAACATCGTCGCCACGCGGAAGGCGTGCAGGCTGGGGAGCTGCAAGCGCGCGGACGGCGGGTCGGGCGGCGCGACCGGCGCGGCTTGCAGGTAGCCGAGCGCCTCCAGGCGCGCGCGCTCGTCTGCGGTGGTGCGGGCGGCCTCGTGGGCGCGGAGCTGCCCGAGCAGGCGGTCCACGTCGGCCACCAACGGCGCGTCTTCCGGGAGCGGCGCGCTCGGCGCGACCAGCCAGGGATCGGCGGGCAAGCGGAACCGCTGCGCGTCCGGATCCGCCGACACCCACGACGACGGACCGAACGCCGCCGCCGCCGCCGACCACCCGTAGTGGGCGAGCGGGGTGTGGGTGACCGCGTAACGCACGCGGTCCGCCGACGGCCCGTCGCCGAGTCCCAGGCCGGGGAGCACGACGCCGTCGGCGTCCTCGTGGGGCAGGCCCGCGATCGCGCGCACGGTGGGCGCCACGTCGACGAGCGACACCGGGGCCGCGACGACCCTGGCGGCGCGCGGGGCGTCGCGGGTCGCCGCGTTGTCGAGCGTCGGGACGGCGAGGGCGACGGGCGCGACCGGCGCAGGCGGCGGCTCGGGGCCGGGATCGGGCGCCTCGGCCCCCGAGAGGCCGCCGGGCGGGCGGACGATCAGGGGGATTCGGAGCGCGCTTCTGCCGAGCAACAGCCCGTGCTCGGGCTCGCCGCCCTCCCACAGCGCCTCCCCGTGATCGGAGGTGAGCACCACCCACGCCTCGTCGCCGACGGCGGCCAGCAGCGGCGCCAGCGCACGGTCCGCTTCGAACACCTCGCCTCGGTACGGGTCGGCGGTCGGGGGCCAGTCCGCCGACGGCGCGTACGGCGTGTGCGGATCAAACAGGTGCACCCACAAAAACCGTGGCGACGGCGCGTTCGCCCACCACGCCGCCGCCGCCCGCACGGTGTCGCGCCCGGGCCGCGACAAGCCGTCCAGGCGATCGATCCGAGACACGTCGTCGGGGTTGAAGTCGTCGCCGTACGCGGCGAAGCCACGATCGAGACCCCACGAGCTGTCGAGCACGTACGCCGATACGAACGCGCCGGTGTGGTAGCCGGCGGCGGCGAGCGCGGGCGCGAGCAGCGGCAGGTCGCGCGGGACCGGGGCGCCGTTGTCGAGCACCCCGGTGCCGGTCGGCCATCGCCCCGACATCATCGCCGTGTGGGCAGGCAGCGTGAGCGGCACCGGCGACCACGCGTCGCGGTACAGCGCGCCGGACGCCGCCAGGCCGTCGATGGTGGGCGTTCGAGCTTCAGGATCGCCGTAGGCGCCGATCCGGTCGGCGCGCAGCGTGTCGATCGTGACGAGCACGATGTCGGGCTGCCCTGCGACGGCCGGCGGCGGGGGGGCGGGCGGGGCGTCCGGCGGCGCGCACGCGCCCGCCAACGTCAGGAGCAGGGACGACATCAGCCCTCACGCGGCGGCTTGTAGCGCGCCGACCGCCGGTAGGTCGACCACCACCGCGGGAGGGACGTGGTATGGTCCGCCCGACGGGGCGAACATGTCCGAACACGAGACGATCGACGCCGACGCGCTGCGCGACGCGACCAGCCGGGACCCGGTCTTCGGCGACGAGATCAAGGGGCGATATACCTACACGATCGTCCGCAAGCTCGGTCGGGGTGGCTTCTCGTCGGTGTTCCTGGCGCAGTGCACCACGGTCAAGCCGGGCGCGCCGCCGCCGAACGTCGCCATCAAGATCCTCAAGCCGGACCAGGACACGTCCACGCTCGAAGCGCGGATGAAGCGCGAGCTCTCGTCGTTGTTGGCGATCGAGCACCCGCGCATCCCGCGCGTCTACGACTGGTCGGCGTCCGGCCCGTGGCCGTTCGTCGCGATGCCGTACTACCCGCGCGGCAGCTTGCACGACGTGCTCGCGAGCACCGGCGCGCTCGAAGAAGACGACGTCTGGCGGCTGCTCAAGGACCTGTCGTCGGCGTTGGTGGCCGCGCATCAGGCGTCGGTGCTCCACCTCGACATCAAGCCGGCGAACGTGCTGGTCGACGCCGACGGCGGCTTCTCGCTCACCGACTTCGGCATCTCCCAAGGCGCGCGGATGTACCGCGGTCCGCTCCCCACCATCGGGACGGGCACCCGCGGCTACCAGGCGCCCGAGCAGCGCTGGGTGCAGCCGGACCAGTTCGACATGCGCACCGACCTGTACGGCCTCGGCGCGACGGTGTGGGCGGCGTGCACCGGCATCAACTTGTCTTCGAAGAAGGCGACGGATCTCTTGGCGTCCGACGCGGAGCAGACCTTCGGGCTGCCGCCGGTCACGAAGTTCCGCCAGTACGCGTCGGCGGAGCTGAACCAGCTCGTCATGTCGATGTTGTACCAAGATCAGCGCCTGCGGCCGGGCTCGGCGGCCGAGATCTTGCGTGAGGTCGAGGCGGCGCTCGGCCAGGGCCCGCTCTACCGGTCGGCGACGGGCGTCGAGGCCGAGGAGCCCGAAGCCGAGGAGATCATCGACGGCCTCGTGGACCCGCTGTGGCACCACGTGTTCCGCAACGGCAGCCGGCGCGGCATCGTCGTGTTCCAGCACGGCGAGTACCTCGCGCGGGAAGGCGAGTTCAGCCACCTCACGTACGTGCTGCTGCGTGGCCGCGTCCGCATCGTCAAGAACGGCGCCACGCTCGCCACCGAGACGCGCGAGGGCACGTTCCTGGGCGAGGTCGGCACGCTGACCGGGCAGGCCCGCACGGCGACGATGCAGGCGGAGGGCAAGGTCTACGCCCGCGTGATGAACGCGTCGCAGCTCGAGCGGTTCGTCACCACGAACCCGGCGGTGGGCGTGCGCCTCATCCGGAGCATGGCGGAGCGGCTCAACCGCACCTGACGTAGCGCGCGACCGATCCGCCGCGCGCGGCATACCGTCGCCCGTGAGGTGCCTGTGTGGTTGTTGTTGTCGTCGATCGCGTTCGCGCTGCCAGAGGCGCAGCTCGTCGAAGGGGTCCCGGAGTTCACCGACTGCCTGGGTGACCCGTCGTGCGAGGCCCGATTCGGGAGCTTCCTCGCTGGGTCCACGATCGATCAGGCGTTCTCGATGCGGCCGGGGCCCATGGTGGCGTCGGCGGCGATCGCGTCGGTCGACGGCGTGGTCGTCGGCGCGCGGCTCGACACGTTCCCGCTGGGGCCTCCGCCGACGAACCTGTCGGGCAAGGAGGAGAACACCTCGTTCTCGCCCGTGTTGCCGCGGCTGGTGGCCGCGTACGGCGCGTCGGACGTGTCAGCGCACGTGGGCTTCTTGCCGGCGATCCCGGTCGGCGGCGCCTCGGCGTGGGTGGTGAGCGGCGGCGTGACCGCGGGCAAGGACGTCGGCGGGGCGCGGCTCGGCGGGGAGCTCGACTTCGGCTTTGTGCGCGCGCGGGCGCCCATCGCGGCGACGCAGGAGCAGCTCGAGAGCCGCGACGACTTCTCGAACCCCGACAACCTCGACCCCGAGACGTTCGCCGAGAACTGTGGCGACAGCGACTGCCTCGACACCTTCGTGGTCGCGGAGCCGTCGCTGCGCGGCGTTGTCGCGGTGCCGGCGGGCGCGTTCACCCCGTTCGCGAAGCTCGGCGTGACCTTCATCAACGAGCGGCTGGAGATCGCGTACGACCAGACGGCGTGGCGGGTGCGCGGCGCCCAGCCGTCGCTGACGGTCGGCTCGACGCTGCAGGTGAAGAAGCTCGGCCTCGCGCTCGGCGGCGCGCTCGCGCCCAACGTCGCGAAGTCGGCGACCGGCCTGACGCCGCTGTCGTGGCGCCTCGAGGGTGAGGCGGGCGTTCGGTTCTGAGCGGTTATGGGCGGCTGATGTGGTGGTTGTCCCTCTCCGGCTGCGTGCACGTGCTCGGTCCGACCCTCGTGCCCGACGCCGTCGTACCCGTCACGACCGCTGACGGGTGGTCGCTCGAATTACGGCGGTACCCCGCCGACGGTCCGGCGGTGCTGCTCGTGCACGGCATGGGCGCGTCGCACTACAACTGGGACTACCGCGAGGAGGTGTCGCTCGCGTGGTGGCTGCAGCAGCGCGGCTGGGACGTGTGGGTGCCGTCGCTGCGCGGCGATCCCGGCACCACCCCGCCCGACGCGTTGTCGGCCCGCGCGTACCGCTTCGACGACTTCGCGGTGCACGATCTGCCCGCCATCGTCGACGTTGTGCTGGCGGAGACCGGCCAGGACGACCTGCTGTGGGTCGGCCACTCGATGGGCGGCATGCTGCTGTACACCGCGCTGCGCGACTACCCGGCGAAGGTGCGCGCGGGCGTCGCGATCGCGTCGCCGGGCGTGTTCGACGATCCGGCCGCCGGCGCGGGCCTCGTGCGGTTGAGCCGGCCGCTGCTCGGCGGGGATCGCCGGGTCCCAGCCGCGGCGATCGGCGCGGCGTCGAGCCGCCTCGGGCGCCTGAACCCGCTGGTCGGGCGCGTCGGAAACCCCGACAACCTCGATCCGGGCGTGGTGAACGGCATGGCGCGCGAGGCGATGGTGCCGATCTCGCTCGGGATGGGGCGTCAGGTCGTCGACTGGCTGCGCGCGGGGGAGCTCGTCACCGTCGACGGCGCGCCGTGGCTGGTCGAGACCGACCGGCCGGTGCTGCTGATGGGCGGTGCCAAGGACCGCATCGTCGCGTCGGCCGACGTCGCGGCGACGTGCGCTCGCCTCGGGCCGACCTGCACGTTCGTGTCGCTCGCGCAGGCGGACGGCGCGTCGACGGACTACGGCCACATCGATCCGGTCGTCGGCGTCACGGCGGCCGAAGAGGTCTACCCGATGGTGGAGCAGTTCCTCGTCGCGCACCGGGCGGCGCCATGATGGTGGCCTTCTGGTTGGCGTGCGGCAAGCCCGAGGCGCCACCGCCCGCGCCTACCGAGACGTCGTCGCCGGCGCCCACCGACACCGGCTTCGACGCGCCGACGGTCCCGGACAGCGAGCCCACGGACGACAGCGACGACACCGAGCCCACCGAGGAGACCGGGGGCACGCACAGCGAAGAGACCGAGCCGGTCGGGCCGATCCCGTGGATCGACCTCGACGCCGGCACCTTGTCGTCGGCGCTCGTCGCGTCGTGGTCCGACGCCGCGTCGGGCCGGTCGGTCACCCAGGCGGACGTCGCGCGCCAGCCTGGGCTCGGCAGCGCCGCTGGCTTCCCGGTGGTGTGGACCGACGGCGTGGACGACCGCCTGGTCGGCGACGCGCCTGGCCTGCTCGGCGACGCGCCGTTCACCGTGATCCTCGCGGGGGTGGTGCCGGGCGATCAGCTCAACGACGCGTCGGTGGTCGCGTTCGGCCGCTTGGACCTGCCGATCTCCGGGGCGGCCGTCACCATCGACGACTACGCGGTGGTGCTGCACACGGGCGGCGGCGAAGCGGCGCGGCCGACGTCGGGCACCTTCACGCCGTGGTTCGACGTCCCGACCGTGATCTCGGTGCGGCGCACCCCGGGCGGCTTGTCGTCGACGACGACGGTGCGTGTCGGCGGGGCGGCGGTGGTGGTCGCTGGGTCGGCCGTCGCGCCGGCGTACGTCGACGGCCCGCTGCAGCTCGGCGGCGTCGACGGGCTCGGGCACGCCGCGGTGGGGCTCGGGGCGGTGCAGCTGTTCGACGTCGCCCTCACCGACGAGGAGCTCGCCGCCGCCGAGTGCGCGCTCGCCGAGCCGCGCGGGATCACGCTCGCTGGGGGGTGTCCATGAGCGCGTGTCGGCTCGGCGCCGCGATCGCGGCGTTGTTCCTGCTCGGGGCGAGCGCGTTGGCCGCGAGCGTCGAGTGGGGGTGGACGGCTGGGGAGCCTGCGCAGGGGGCGTCGCGGGTGCTCGCGGGGCCTGGCGTCGAGGTGCCGCTCGACCTGCCGAAGGACTTCGTGAAGGTCCTGCCGGCGAGCTCGGTGCTCGTCTACTTCGCGCCGTCGTGCCCACACTGTCGCGCCGTCGCCAAGGAGCTCGAGGCGCTCGACCAGTGGATGGCGACGCACCTCGGCGGGACCACGCGGATCGTGTGGGTGGCGAGCGGCAACCAGTCCGCGATCGCCGCCGACGAGTTCCGGCAGGAGTTCGGCATCACCGGGCAGATGGTGCACGACGCCAGCGGCAACATCGCGGCGGCGGCGGGGTGGCGCTCCACACCGTCGGCGATCCTCGTGCTCAACGACAAGAAGGGCCCGGTCGCCGTCGACGGTTGGATCCCGTTTCGTCCTGGCTTGTCGACGCTCGTGCGCATGCGGCTCGCCCCTGATCCGTGGGCCGAGCTGGCCCCTGGGGTGTACCAGGGCAACAACACGTGCGGCGGGTGCCACGTGGACGAGATGGCGTCGTGGCGGCTCACGCTGCACAGCGTGGCGTGGCGCACGCTCCAGGAGGGGGGCGACGACGCGGATCCGAAGTGTGTCGGGTGCCACGTGACGGGCGCGGGGCGGCCGAGCGGCTGGGTCCCCGGCGACGAAGCGCTGGTCGACGTCGGGTGTGAGGCCTGCCACGGGCCTGGGGGGCCCCACGACGGCGCTCCGGACGATGCCCTGGCGTCGTGTGTGGGGTGCCACGACAAAGAGCACAGCATCGTGTTCCGGCACGACAAGGCGGTGCCGCTCGTCGACCACTACGCGGCGACGGCGCTGGACGAAGCCGCGTACACGGAGCGTCGGAAGGCGCTGTTCCGCGGTGAGGTGCCCCAGGAGCTGATCGCGTTCCCGGAGGGGGACACGGTGGGGCAGGGGGCGTGCGCGGCGTGCCACCCCACCGAGGTCAAGGCGTGGTCGGCGTCGGCGCACGGGGTCGCGATGCGGCGCCTCGAGGGAGACGCGGCGGCGGACGCCGGCTGCGTGAAGTGCCACGCGACGGCCAGGCGGGTGGGTGTGCCGCCTGCGGCCGAGGTGTCGTCCTACCATGTGGCCGAGAGCGTCGGGTGCGAGTCGTGTCACGGGCCGGGTGGCGCGCACGTCGCGGCGGGGGGGGGGACCGACAACATCGTGCACCTCGGGGAGAGCTGCCCGGTGTGTGTGCTCGAGGCGCTGTGTACGAGCTGTCACACGAAGGACTGGGACCCGGACTGGGCGCTGGAGCCGGGGCTCGAGGCGGTGCGCGCCCACCACGGCAAGTGACGCCCCAGCGTCGCCGAGCACGACACCGACCTGCCCTTGGTTCGTAGGCGCGCGATTCATCGCGTCGGCGCGTCGCTTCCCCGAACGGCGACGCTACAGGCGCTCGAGCACCGCGCGGATCTCCGCGAGGTCGGCGTCCGGGGTTGTCTGCGAGCCCGACCGCTTCGATCGCGGCGCTGACGACTTTGGGGGTTTAGGGGCGCTGGTCCTTCGCCGCGCTGAGCGCCTGGGTGTAGGTGTAGATCGCCGCGCCCTTGCGGAGCTGGACGGAGCCGGCCCCGAGCAGCGCGCCGAACGTGGTCTGAACGCGCGCCTCGCGCGGCTCCAATGTGATGGCGTCCAGCCAGGTGACCGTCACGCCGAGCGGGGTGTCGTCGCGGACGAGCTCGGGGGTGCAGGTCCGCAGCGTCTGGCAGAAGACCATGGCGTCGTCGGGCGCGAGGTGCTGCGTCTCGATCTCTGCGATGTTGGTACTGTATTCCTCGCCGCCGAACCGCTCGATCTCGAATCCTGGCGGCAGGTCCAGCCGGAAAGATGCCATCGGCGTCCTGGTCGGCCGCCTTCTCGGCGATCCGCCGCTCGTCGGTGATGCCGACGTTCGCGCCGCCGTCGCTCACAGCACCACCCGATTGATGCGGTCCGGGCTGCGGTTCTTCTCGGCGAGATCGGTGCCACCGCTAGGCCTTGAACAAGCGGTCAGCAGTCAGCGGCCAGCGGTCAGCCCGTTCAAAGCCATTCATCGCTCAGCGGCAGCCGACCGGGTTGTTCGCGTTCAGGTGAAGGTCGGTTGGGTCACCATTGCGCCATTGTCAAGCTGAAAGCTGATGACTGATGGCTGATGGCTCGGCCCTGCGCTTGTTTTGGGGCTAGGACTCGATTCCTTCGTAGGTGCACACCCGCGCCAGCAGGGCCTCCATCTCCGCGCACGCAGCGGCGGTGCCGTTCGCGAGCTCGCGGTGAAGGTCGGCGTCGGCTCTGCTTTGTGCCGCACAGCTGCGGCTGTACGTCTCGAACTCCCGCAGCGCGAGCACGAGGCGGGCGAGGTGGTTCGGACACTCGCACTGCAGGTCCGCGCGCCTGTTCGAGAGCTGCTCGAGGGTCGCTCGGGTGAACCGGGCCGCCCGGGTACCGGCGGCTTGAGGCGCTGACGGCCGCGATCCCTCGGCGAGCAGCGCGTCGAGCACCTGTCGACGGACCTGATCGACCGGCAGCTGGGCCGGAATCAAGCGCAGCGACCGTCGCTGCAGCGAACGGCGCAGCGGGCGCGACGCGTAGTGGTACAGGACCAACGTGATCTTCGGGGTCAGCCGCGCGGTCAGCTCGCTGACGACGTCCGCGGGATCGGGGCCGAGCGCGCCGAGGTCGAGCACGAGCACGTCCACGGGCTCCGTGCTCTCGAGCGTTCGGGGATCCACGGACCGGGCGACCACCTCGACGCGGCACCCGGTGTCGTCGATCCCGCCGGAGAGCGGCCACGCGGCGGCTGGGTGGACGACCGCCGCGCGGATGACGTCGGGCAGCGTCTGTTCGCTCGCGCCGCCATGGAGGCGCTGGCGCTGGCGCAGCGCGTCGTGCGACAGCGCGGCGAGGTCTGCCACCCGCTCGCCGGCGTCGACCAGCTTCGCGATGAGCTGTAGCCGCTCGACGTCATCCGAGCGGTAGACCCGGCGCCCGCTCGGGTCGCGCTGCGGAGAGAGAAGGTCGTACCGCCGCTCCCAGGTCCGGATCGTCTCGGCGGGCACGCCTGACAGGCCCGACAGCGCGCCGATGGGGATCAGCTCGGGGTTCGATGACATGGCAGCTCCGGCGCGGCAGGCGCCGGTGGCCGCCGCGTGAACGGTGTAACGCTGTTCAAGTGCTGCTCAATCGCCCGCGCGGCGCTGCGGAGGCGGTCGGGTGCAGCGCGCGCCCCTCGGCCAGGGCCTCGGACACGGATTCGAAGGTCGCCGCGTCTCGTGCGCGGTGGCCGGCCGAGCGCTTCCGCAGCGCCGCGAGCGCGACGGCGAGGCGGTGGTTGCTCGCGAGCTCGTGCTCGTGGCGCGCGAGGAACGCCCAATACAAGCTCGTGATGGGGCACGTGGTCTTCGGGTCGAACGCGCACGACCCGCAGAAGTCACCCATCTTGTCGAGGTAGGCCGAGCCGCTGATGTACGGCTTGGTCGTCATGAGATCGCCCGCGGCGTAGCTGCCCATGCCGAGCACGTTGGGCTCGACGACCCAGTCGTACGCGTCGGTGTATGCGACCCAGAACCAATCAGTGAGGTCACGCGGCGAGACATCGAGGAGCGTGGCCAGGTTCGCGAGGACCATCAGGCGCGTGATGTGGTGGCTGTAGCCCGTCGCCCATACTCCGCGCACGACCTGGTCGAGGCACGCGAGCCCGGACGGCTCGCCCCAGAACGAAGGGGGAAGCCTGCGTGCGGCCCCGAGCGCCGATGGGCAGGCGCCGCCATCGCCGCCGGTGGCGCGCGACCACCCTGCGTACGCGCTGAAGCCTGCATCCCCCGGCGCGTCGAGGGTCGGCGCCGGGTCGCCGGCCGCTACCCGTCGAAAGCCGTCAGTCTCCCGGTGCACGTGGCGTACGAACTCGCGCCACCCGAGCACCTGGCGCACGAAGCCCTCGCGGCTCGCGAGCGGGGCGGTCGGATGATGGGCCGCGTCCTCGACGACCCGACGCGCGGAGAGGCGGCACAGGTTGAGCGACGCGGAGATGAGCGCGTGAAACAGCGTCTGCGAGCGCGTGGACATCGCGTCCTCGTACGGCCCGAACGCGTCGAGGCAGTCGCGCCGGGCGCGCTCCCAAAGGGCCGCGTGATCGGCCGCGGTGGCGGGGAGCGCCTCGAGGTCGAGCTCCCCCGGATGCGAAGCGAACACATCACGCACGAGGGCGCCGACTTCGTGCGTGATCGTGTCGACCACGAAGCGTGGCGGCGGCGGGGCCGATGGGTCGCCGCGCCAGGGTTTGCGGTTGTCTTTGTCGAAGCTCCACGCACCGCCGACGGGCTTGCCCCGGTCGACGAGCACGCCCGACTCGAGCCGCGCCGCGCGGTAGAACGCGTCCATGCGCCACGGAGGCGTCGCCGATTGGCTTCGGGCGAAGGTCTCGGGGCGCGTGAGCCAGCCCTCGTGCGGTACGATCCGCAGCGCGCCCTCGTCGACGAGCGGTCGAAGCTCTTCACGAAGCTCGCGCTCGGCGGGCTCCATGCTCACGAGCGGGCCCAGGCGGGCCACGACGCCGCGGAGCGCCTGCGCGTAGCCGTCGTTCGTCGTCACGTACACGACGGCGACGCCACGGGCGTGTTGCTCCACGGCGAAGTGGCGCAGGTTGGTCAGGACGAGCGCGAGCTTCTGCTTGTGGTACGGCCGTCGGCGCGCCTTCGCCGGGCTCTCGACGAGGACGATGCCAGCCTCGTCCGGGCGCAGCGACGCGAGCGGACCGATCTCGTGCGTGAGCTGGTCGTACGGCACGAAGACCCATCGCCGACGCTCGAGCGACCGCTGGCGAAACGACCGTAGGTGCGCTCCAAACCCGCTCACGCGATCCCCAATCCGGCGCGCTCGTAGCTCGCCGCCAGCTGCTCCAGGGGCTCGGCGCGGCGCCCCGAGAGCACGAGCCGCACGCCAGGCCCGGCCATGCGCGCGACGAGCGCGGCTCCGATGCCTCCTGCGGCTCCAATCACTACGATGACGCGTTCCATGGTCACTCCTGACGTCGCGCTCAGCCACCGGTCGCGGGCGCGCGTGGGCGCGGCGCCGACGATCCGGCGCGGGGTCGCACGGGGGTGATGGGGCGCCGGGGCGGCGGGTGCGTGAGCCTGCGCGGCAGGATGGCGCGTTCACCCGGTGGTCCGTCGTGCTTCGCCGAGCCGGCGTCGCCGTCGGGACGGATCACGTGGGAGCGACCGTGGAGGTAGGCCACCACGCCGGCCGCGCACAGCGCGGCCGGCAGCAGCAGCGCCGGCGCGGCCGACCACCCCCAGCTCGCGATGTCGAGCGCCAGGCCGGCGGCCCCCGCCGCGACGCCGATGGCTACGAACACCCTCGACGCAGTGGTTTGGAGCATGTCACCGCCGGTGCTGGTTGGTGACGTCGCGCACCAGCGCCGGTTCGGCCCGCCGCGGCAGCGTGGTCCGGTCCGCGAGGTCGAAGATGCGCTCCCGAAGCACGACGTAGGCGCCGCCGAGCGCCAACGAGGTCACGCCGCAGCCGATGAGGAAGAGGGTGAGGTCATCCACGGTTGCCTCCCGCGAGCAGCAGCGCTCCGGCCGAGCAGATGGACGGTACCCACAGGCCGACGAACATCCCGCGCTCGTGGTCGCCTGAGAACCACAACGCGACGGAGAGGAGGAACGAGACGCCGGCCGCCGCGAAGAACAGCGCCTTCGCGACATCGATGGAGGACGCGGGCGCGTGGGTTCGGGGTGAGTGTTCGGTTTGTGTTTGCATGTAGCCTCCTTGAACGACCCTTGAATAACATCCTTCAGCTTTTGCGCAAGTGTTGAACAGCAGGGGGCGCGGAATCCGCGACGGCGCCAGGGCGGCCCGCCGTGGTAAGGCGTGATCCAGGCGGCCACGCGCCTGGAGGCCGGATGTCTGTTCGTTCGTTTGATGTCGTCGACCCGCCGCGCCCGGTCCCCTCCCTGGTCGAGCTCCGCGCCGGCCAGCGGGCGGGGTTCGCGCTGGGCCTCGTCGCGTGAGGACGCTCCACGCCGCGGAGCTGGACGCGATGGAGTCGCGGGCCAGGATCCAGCTCGCTACCTCGCTTCCGGGCGTCAAGCCGGTCGCCCTGGTGGGCACACGCGACGCGCGGGGCGGCGCCAACCTGGCGCCGTTCTCCAGCATCGTGCACCTGGGGTCGAACCCGCTCCTGCTCGGCATGGTGAGCCGACCCGACGTGGTGGAGCGCCACACGCTGGTGAACATCCTCGGGCGTCGGTGCTGGACGCTCAATCATCTGCACCCGGATCTCGTGCGGGCCGCGCACCAGTGCTCGGCGCGCTACCCGGCGCACGTGTCCGAGTTCGAGGCCACCGGGTTGACCGAGCACCACGAGCCGGGCTTCGCGGCCCCGTTCGTGGCCGAGTCGAGGTTTCGTGTCGGGCTCGAGCTCGCCGAGATCGTGGACATCGCGTCGAACGGCACGAAGCTGATCGTGGGCCGGGTGACGCTGGTGCAGCTCCCCGCAGAGCGCTTGCGACCCGACGGCTCGGTCGACCTCGAAGGCTTGGAGGCGGTCGCTTCGACCGCGCTGGACACCTACTTCGGGATCACGGGCTCGCTTCGTTTGCCGTACGCCAAGGTGCCGGACGGGTCGTCGCGCGGTTCGTAGGCGACCCGCCGGCGGGCGCGAAGGCGCGAGCGGCCTGCGGTGGCGCCCACGGGTTAGCGAAGTCGCATGGACTTCTCCCGCTTCTTCGCCCCCGAGGTCACGCTCAAAGAGCTGGCTGCGCTGGAGGCTGCCCTCGCGGAGACCGGCCGGGTCCGCCACGGCGGCGGCCTCACGCTCCGTCGCGGCCGACTGCGCGGCGGGCGTGACGGCACGCACTGCGAGCGGATCTTCGGGCCGCTGCAGGTAGACCGTTGCCTGTGTGGCAAGTACGCGGGTGCACCGCGCCGTGGCGCGCGCTGCGACCGGTGCGGGGTGGAGGTGGGGGATCCCGCGGTGCGCGCCTCGCGGTGGGGCCACGTGTACTCGCGGGTGGGGATCGCGCACCCGGCGCTGCTCGCGCGGGCGGCGGCGGATCTGGGGTCGGGTGAGCGCCCGCTCGCGTGGCCCGAGGCCTGCGCTGAGGGTCGCGACGACTGCGGAGATGTCCCCGACGAGGAGGCGGGCGAAGGGTCGGACCCGGCGCCGCCGCTCGACGCGCTGGAGGAGCGCGCAGGTCGGCCGCTGCGGGTCCGCCACATCCCGGTGTCGCCGCCCGCCGGGCGCGTCGCTCCGCCGCTCCCGCGCGGGCTGCTCCCGATCCCGACGGCGGAGGAGGTGGCGGTCGCGCGCCTCGTGGACATCAGCGCGCGCCTCGACCGGCTCGACGAGATCGGGGCGCCGCGTGCCATCCTCGCCTCGGTCGCGGAGTCCGCCGCGAAGGCGCTGGAGGATCTCGTCGCCGCGCGTTCCGCGCCGGCCGCCCGATCCATCTGGTCCGGCGAGGGTTCGGGCGAGCCCCCGCGCCTCACGGGTCGGCGACCGCCCCCGGGGCCGCGCGCGCGATCGGCCCCGCACGTAGACGGGGTCGCGTTCTGGGGGAACCACCTCGTGCTCACCGGTCGCTGCGGCCTGCGCGTCGTCTCGCTGACGTCCGGCCGCGGCAAGCGCGTCCCGGCGGGTCCGTGTCACGTCCTCGGTGTGGTGGGGGACGTGGCGGTGCTCGACGGGATCGACGCCTGGCCGGTGTTCGATCGGGGGCGCCGCGAAGAGGCCGCGAGCCTCGCGCGCGTGCGCGCCGGCGGGTACGGCGCCGTCCACTTGTCCACGGGCAGGTGGCTCGACGCGCTGCCCGGCGCGCCCCGAATCCGCTTCGGGAAGGACCAGCCCGAGGACGGGTGGGCCGAAGATCTGACCGGGCGGGCGGCCGACCTGCGCATCCCAAGCGACCGCCCGGCGTTCGGCTGCTACACGCCCGCGCTCGACGCGATGCTCGTCCTGGGGGACGACGCGGGGCCGCTCCTGGACGGCGACACGGGCTTCCCGTTGTTCGACCTCGGCGCGTTCGCCGAGGAGGAGGTGCCGGTGGAGGGCAGCGGTCGTCGCCTCCGGCTCGGGTGGGACTACGGCAGGGGCGGGCCGCCGGCGGTGGTCCCCCTGGGCGGGCGGCGCTGGCGCGTGCTTGTGCCGGGTGGCGCCGTCGGAGAGATCGGCCCGGACGGGGCGTCGCTGCGTTGGGCCCTCCGCGGGCGGCACTCCGCGGCGGCCTTCTCCCCGGATGGCGCGCGGCTGGCCGTCGCGCATGGCCGACGCGTGCGGGTGTTCCGTCCCGACGGGGTGGTGGAGCGCACGGTCGAGGT
>CAIUDO010000697.1 GCA_903897935.1 uncultured Pseudomonadota bacterium | reverse complement strand
GGTATCGGTTCCGGCCCGTCCGCGCGCTGCAGTACCCGCGCGGCGGGGTGGTCGGGAAGGTGCGGTTCGCGTTCGCGTTGGCGGCCGGGGTCGCGTCCGCGCGTCGGATGCTCGTCGAGGATCGGGTCGACCTCGTGCTGGGCGTCGGGGGCTACATCAGCGCCGCCCCGGTGCTCGCGGCGTGGTCCTTGGGGCGCCGATCGGCGATCCACGAGGCGAACGCGGTGTTGGGGCTCGCGAACCGGCTGTGTGCGCGGGTCGCCGACGTGGTGTTGCTCACCTTCGAGCGCACCCGGGCCAGCGTGCCGCCGCGGGTGACGCCCGAGGTGGTCGGGGTGCCGGTCAACCCGGGGGTGCTGGCGGGGGACCGCCAACAAGCCGCGGCCAGGTACGGCCTCGATCCCTCGCTCCCGGTCGCCGTGTTCGTGGGGGGCTCGCTGGGCGCCGCCCGCTTGAACGAGCTGGCGCTCGCCGCGGCGCGGGCGCCGCGCGCGTTCTCGGTGCTGCACCTGTGCGGGCCCCGCTACCACGACGAGGTGCTCGCGCAGCTCGGCGCCGCGCCTCCGAACTACGTGCTGGTCGCCTACGAGGACCGCATGGCCGACGCGTATGCGGTCGCGGACCTCATCGTGTGCCGGGCTGGCTCCGCGACGCTGGCCGAGGTCGCGGCGTGCGGGGTGCCGTCGGTGCTGATCCCGAGCCCGAACGTGACCGAGAACCACCAGGAGGAGAACGCGCGCGGCCTGGAGGCGCTCGGCGCCGCCGAGGTCGTCGTCGAGCGAGGGTGGTCGGTCGACGGCGCGCTCCAGGTCATCACGCGCCTGATGGGCGATCCGGCGCGGCGCGCGGAGATGGCGCGGGCCGCCCGGGGCGCGGCGCGGCTCGACGCGGCGTCGCGAGCGGCGGACCTGATCGAGGGCGCGCTAGCAGGCTGAAGGGCATTGCGGACCGAGCCCGCTGAGCGAGGCCCGTGCGAGGGCGGCGAGGCTCGGTCAACGTAGTTGACCGGGCCGTTCGCGAGGAGGGAGCGTGCTGGAGCACGTGACCGAGGAGCGACGTCGTCCTCGCGCGGGACCCGCCAGCGGGCGACGGGAGCAATGCCCTTCAGGCTGCTAGCTTGCTACGACCACGGAGAGGTCCGCATGGCTGACAAAGCGCCGCCATCAAAGAGCCCGGCCGCCCACGACCACGCCCACGACCACGGCGAAGAGGTCGGGTTCGGCGATGATCAAGACCTGTTCGGCAACGCCCACCTTCAGGAGGAGCTCGGCTCCGCGAAGGGGGGCCCGCGCGCCGGCGCGCCGCGCTCCAAGGCGGCGGCGCTCAAGCGCCATGAGGACAACCGCACGCTGATCGACAAGATCATCCGCTCGGGCCTCGCGCTGGAGCCCGATCCGACCGCCGGCTACGACTCGCGCCTCAACCTGTTCCACAACTCGGCGCAGTGGATCGACGAGGGCGAAGCCACGCTGACCGTGTTGTCACCGACCCACGACTCGCAAAAGCGCCCCTCGGTCGCCGAAGACCAAACGGCGTACTTCGACACGCGCACCGCGTACAATCAAGCGGGCGCTACCTACGACGACACGTTGGACGCCTCGGGCAACGCTACGAACGACGCCGGCATCGTCCAGCGTGGTCGGCTCGATGAACGGAAACGGCGTCACGCTGTCCCTGATCGACCCGATGCAGCACCCCGAGGGCTACATCGTGGAGACCCTCATCCACGAGGTCCAGCACGACGCCGATCAGCACAACGCCGGCCAGGTGTGGGCCGTCACGCCGGGCGCCAGCACGTCGGCCGAGCCCGCTCCTGCGGTCAACTACAATCGGTTTCAGTCCGAGTTTCGGGCGTATTGGCTCGAAAACCCAGAGGGATCGTCTAAAGACACGTTCGGCAAGAGCACGGACCCCGCGGGCGCGCCGGTGACGATCAACGCGCTCACCTCGTGGGGGGCCGACGCCGCGATCGGTGGCGGTGACGACACGATGGTGTCGGCGACCACGGCGTTCAGGAACAAGCGGCAAGAGGACATCCTCACGCACATGGGCATGACGGCACACGACGCCGACGGCGATTGGTACGACTACACGAACTCCAGGTTCAACAGTAGTTACGCGTATGTATTCTACTACTACGCGGTGGACGCCACGTTCAAGGCGATGGTGGACGCGTACGACACGCCGGCGGTGGCCGCCCTCGACGACCTCGACCACAGCTACCTCTCGGACCAAGCGGCGTCGAAGCCGCTGTGGGATCAGGCGCAAGCGGCGCTCTCGGCCGCGGATTACACGCGGTTCCAAAACGAGGTCGGGCAGGCGGTCTCGGGGCCGTTCATCGACAGCTACACCGTCGTGCAAGGCGACACCCTGTACGGGATCGCCGATCGTTTGTTGTACGACGCCTCCCGATGGCAAGAGATCTACCGGATGAACAAGCGTGTCATCGGCGACAATCCGAGTCGAATCAAGGCAGGCACTCGCTTGGTGTTGCCTGCTCCGTGACGTGCTGGTGGCGCTGACCCTCTCCGCGTGCGGCGCGCACGCTCCCGAGGTCGTACGCGTACCCGCATCGCCTGAGCCCGTTGGCGAGGAGCCCGCCGTGCCTGCTGTCGTCCGCGTTGTCTTGGTGCAAGGTGTCGGCGTCGCGGTTCCGGCCACGGGCGTCGTCGTGACGTTGCGCTCGTCGAAGCGGCGGATCCTCGACGACGCTGCGGGCCGACGCGAGGTGTCGTCCGCCGAGCTGACGCTGGTAGATGGGGGCACGAGCGTCGACGTTTCGACCGAGACGGGCCCGTTCGAGGCGCTCGGCCGCCGGTGGGTGCTGCACGGCGAGGCGGGCTCGCTCGAGCTGTCCTGGGTGCCGCCGGGCGCGCACGTCAAGCCGTGACCCAGGGTCAGGCGGGTGGGGCGTCCGGCATCGCGAGCAGGAGCAACGCTTCCACGTACGTGCGGTAGAACCCGCCGCAAAACAGCATCACCTGCGCGAAGATGATCACGACGGCCGCGCCCACCCCGAAGCGCGCCAGCCGCTCTGCGCGGTGCACCTCCGCGGCGAACGTCTGCGGAATGAAGCCGGAGTCGAGGCGGTCGGTCTCCTGATCGGCGACGTACCAGCCGACCAGCACGACGAGCACGCCCGGCACGCTCGTGCACGCGAGCCCGAGCAGCGCAGCGACGAGGCCCCCCGCGACGAGCGCATAGGCTTGGTTCGTCTTGGGTTTTACCTCGGCGCTCGCCTCGCCGAACAGCTCATCGAGACGGCTCATCGGTCCACCATTGCTTCGAGGGCGGCGAGCGCGGCGGTGGCCGCAGGGGCGTCGACCTTCCAGCGGCTGTCTGGTTCCATCACCAACACCTTCTCGGCGACCCATACCTTGATCGCGCCGGCCAGCGCCGCGTGGGACAGGGCCTCCGGGCGGGTGATCCAACCGTTCGTGACGAGCTGCGACCCGTCGGCCTGCAGGTGGCGCGCGACCGAGGCGACGTCGCCGGTGCGACCCCCGAGCGAAGCGCGCAGCGGCAGCAACAACGACTCGAGCAGCGGCCGCAGCAGGCCGTGCACCTCGCCGGCCAGGTCGGGCGCGACGACGTGGTATTGCCCACCTTCTTCCTGGATCGCGCCGAGGGTCACCAGCTCGGTGAGCCCGTCGCGCAGGCGCACCTCGGGCGAGCGGTCCGGGTCGGGCAGCAGCTCCCAGCGCAGCAGGTGGGCCAGGCGGGTGAACCCCGGCAGCAGCGCGTCGACGGACGCCGGCCCACGGGCGCCGCGCAGGGCCGCCGCGGCGAACGCGGCGGGGGCGAACAAGTGGAGGATCTGGTTCTTGTGGAACTCGAGCGCGACGCGCTGATCGGGCACCGGCGCCCACACGGGCTCGCCGTCCACCGTCGCCGCGTCGACGAGCGCGCGCCCGCGCCGTGGCGTCGACAGCTTCTGGAGCGTGAGCGCGATCGCGTGCGGCGCCGACGCGTCGTCGAGGGTGGGGGCGAGCAGCGCGCCGCGCGCCGACAACAGAGCTCGAAAGCGCTCGATGCGCGCCAATAGCTCGGAGTGCTTGATGCCGCGCCGGTGGTGGGCCAACAAGGCCGCCGCGACCAGGGCGGTCGGCAGGACCACGGTGACCTCACCGATGCGGGTGAGCAGGCGGTGCGCGACCGCGTCGAGCCGGCGGCCGCGTTCGGCGCGATCGAGCTCGCTCCACCCGCCGTCGGCGAGCACCGTCGACGCGAGCACGGGCTCGCCGACCCGTAGGTACACCCGGCCATATCGGCGACGCAGCACGCTCCGGGCGGCGACGAGCTGGCCGAGCGACTCCGGCCGCTTCTTGGCCCCGGCCAGCTCACGCGCGTAGCTCTGCTCCTCCGCGACGTTCTCGTACGCGAGGGAGATGGGCAGCAGCGTGACCTCGCGGCCGTGCGCGCGGTGCTCGGCGCCCTCCAGCACGTTCGACAGCACGCCCAGCTTGGGCGGCAACAAGCGGCCGTTCCGGCTGCGGCCGCCCTCGATGAAGAACTCGATCGGCCAGCCCTGGCGGATCAGCTCTCGCAGGTAGCGGGCGAACACCGCCGGGAACACACGGTCGTCGCCGAAGCTGCGCAGCACGAAGAACGCCCCGGCGCCGCGCAGGAAGTACGACACCGGCCAGATCGCGAGGTTCATCCCTGCGACGACGTGCGGGACCGTCATGTCGTGTTCGTAGAGCACCCACGACAGCAGCAGGTAGTCGAAGTGCGACTTGTGGCACGGCACCAGCACCGCGGTGCCGTTGCGCATGGCGGTGCGGATGCGGTCCATGTCCTCCGGGCGCGCGTCGACGCCCGCGTAGACCCGTGTCCACAGCGGATCGAGCACGACGTGCAGGAGGCGGATGATCCACCACTCGAACCGGGCGGCGATGCGGTCGAAGTCGCGCGCCATGCGCCGCTGGACCTTGGCCTCCGTGGTGCCGGACGCCATCGCCTCGCGCCTGGCGAGCTCCCGCATCGGTGGATTGTCGAGCACCATCCGACGCACCACCGAGTGGGGCAGCAGCCGCGGGCCGCGCACGGTGCCGTTCTCGTTGCGCAGCGCCCTCCGGAGGAGGTGGCGCACCCGCACCGCGACGCTGTCGCCCTTCTTGGCCCGGGTGCGCACCGCCTCGAGCCGCCACGTGAGGCCGGCGAGGTCGATCGGCTCGCCGACCTGCACGAACGTGCTCGGATCCGGCATCAACCAGCGCCGGAGCCGCCCGATGAGGCCGGGGCCCTCGACGCCGCCCAGCAACCACCGCGCCACCTCGGGCGCGCGCAGCTCGGGCGCGCGGTTCCACAAGACGACGACCGGGACGAGGCGGATCGAGCGCTCACAGCGCCGCTGGGCGGCCAACAACGACACGAGGGGGTCGTCTTCGTCGGGCAGCGAAAGGCCGGGGATGCGGGGTTCGAGGAACACCGCGAGGGGGAGCCCGTGCGCGACGGCGTCGGCGAGCCAGCCCGAGCGCACCGCGTCAGGGACCGGGCCGCCGCTGAAGCGCGCCCGCACGTTGTCCCAGGTGTGGCGCCACGCTTCGCCGAGCGGCTCCGCCCACCGCGTCGATACGCCGTTGACCCACAGCGCGAGCGGCAACCGGCGGCGGACGAGCACGGCGGTGAGCGCGAGGTAGTCGAGCAACGAGCGCCGCCCGAGCACGTACACGATCGGCCCCTGCGCGGCGGCGGCCCGGATGCGCTCGGCCGAGTGGTCTTCGAGCCGGATCCGGCTCGTCATGCGGATGAGCCCGAGCAGGTAGACGAGCAGCCCGAACCGACGGACCATGCCGTTGCCGTGGCGGATCGCCTCGGCGCGGAGCACGGCGGCGGCCGAGTCGGTGTCACGCGCCCGGAGGGTCGTCGCGGGCGGCGGCGTCGACTCGGTCAAGACGGGGGCGCCCCGGTGTCGTCGGGGCCGGTGTCGTCGGGGCCGGTGTCGGCAGGGCCGGTGTCGTCGGGGCCGGTGTCGACCGTCGAGACGTAGCCGGGAGGGGGCGTACATCCGAGGTACATCACGTCGCCGTCGCCCACGCCGTCGCCGTCGGCGTCGCGCCACCACACCTCACGGCTGTCGCACGGCGAAGGGAACGACAGCGGCGTGGGGATGAAGCACGCGACGAGCAGGGTCCACCACATAGGCGCTCCGGGCGCCGTGCTGTAACCGCCCGCCGCGGACCGCTCCCGTCCCCGGGGTCAGGGCAGCGCGGCTGCGAGCGCGCTCAGCTCGACCAGGTCGGCGTCCGCGGGGCGGGCGGCCGCGGCGAGCGCGATGGCGTCGCGGGCGGCGGCGAGCAGCGCCTTGTCGTACGGCATCTTCGCCGCCTCTGCGAACGCGAACAGCGCGTCGCCCTTGAGCAGCAGCGGGTCGTCCGCGCCGGTCAGCTCGCCGAGCGTGTAGGTGGTGCTGGTCGACCGCTCCTCGAACGTGCGGGGGTCCTTCCAGGTCACCGTCACGCCGATCGGGGTCGCTTCGGTGACGTCGTCGGGCGCGCAGGTCCGGAGGGTCTGGTAGAACACCATCGCGTCGTTGGGTGACAGGTGCTGGGGTTCGACGTCCTCTTTGGACGTCGACGCCTCCTCGGCCGACATCCGGACGATCTCGAAGCCGGGCGGGAGGTCGAGGCGGACCTGCACGTCGCGCGCCGCGACGTCGAGCACCTGGACCGCGCGATCGCCGAACATCTTCCACGCCTCGGCGGCGTTCGGGATGAACAGCGCCGCCCCGCGGCCGAGGTCCGTCGCGGTGTCCATCAGGCCGTCGTTGTACGACCCACCGCCGACCCCGACCCCGACGAGGTACACGCCGTCGGCGTCCGCGGCGCCCGCACCTTCGCCGATCACCTCCGCGTCGGTGACCCCGAGGTTGGCGCCGCCGTCGGAGATCAGGATCACCCGGTTGATCCGCGCGGGGTCGTAGTGCTCGCCGACCAGCTCGTAGGCCCGCTGGAGGCCGGCGGACAGGTTCGTCGAGCCGGCGGTGCTCACGCCGTTGATCGCGGCCAGCACGACCGGGTCGTCCGGGCCGGTGACGGCGTGCGCTTCGAGCAGCACGGTCGCGGTGTTGCTCCACTGCACGATGGAGACGCGGTCCCCGACGTCGAGCACGCTGGCGAGCGCCCGGCCGCTCTCCTTCGCGAGCTCGAGCGGCGTGCCGCTCATCGAGCACGAGGTGTCGAGGGAGAACGCCACGTTGAGCGGGGCGCGCTCCGCCAGCGACACCATCGGGCTGGTGACGCCGACCTGCACGGTCCAGGTGTCGGCCGCGTCTTGCCGCCCCGACGCGTGCAGGCCGAGCCGACCGGGGCCCGCTGCGGGGTAATCGAAGGTGTAGTAGTTGAAGAATTCGTGGGTTCGAACCTGGCTCGGGGTGCGCGACTGCTGGATGTCGGTGCGCACCTGGACCGGCGAGCTCATGGAGTTCGAGTCGTCGGGGGAGATCCACAGGGTGATCGGCGTGACGTCGTCGCACTCAGGCGCGGCGGTGTCTTCGGTGTCTTCGGTGTCCGCCTCGGTGTCGGTGTCGGTGTCGGCGTCGCTGTCGCTGTCGGCGTCCGAGTCTCCGTCGGCGTCGGCGTCGGCGTCTCCGTCGGCGTCGGCGTCGGCGTCGCCGTCCGCGTCGGTGTCGGTGTCTGCGTCGGTCGATCCGTCGGTGATCGAGGTGTAATCGCGCTCGTCCTGGGTCGGGGTGGACTTCGGGTCGGCGCATCCAGCGAGCACGAGCAGCAGAGCGGTGGTGGGTCGGGACATCTGGCCTCCATGGGTACCGACACCCTAGGAGTGCCCGGTCGCCGCGGCTATGTCGCTGCCGCTCAAACCGTGCCCCGATCGGCTACGCAGCGTGCAGAATCGACGCAGGTCGCGGCGCCTACTCGAAGCGCAGGTCGTCGATCCACACGTCGCCGTCGGCCGGGCTCGTCGCTACCATCGCGACGCGCACGGACGTCACCGCGCCGAGGTCCACGCCGGCGAACGCGTCGAGCGGCAGCAGCGTGTCCCCGGCGTAGCGGCCCTTGACCCCGTTCGCTCCGGTGCCCTCCGCGGCGTCGACCGTCGCCTCAGCGCCCGCGGCGTCCGTGAGGGTGACCCGCACGTCGAGCGGGCCCTCGGCGCACCCGCGGTCGGTGCCGGACGACGGCGGCGGGGCGCACGCCCGGAACATCCGCCACGCGAGGCGGCGCTGATCGATGAGGTCGAGCCCGTCGCCGCCGGGGGTCAGGGTCACGGTGAGGTCGCTGGTCCCGCTCCACTGCAGCGACCGCGCCTGCGCCCACACCGCGATCCGGTCGCTGCGCTCGTCGCCGCGCCCGGCCGCCACGAGCCCCGCCTCGAACGGGTGCCCGTCGGTGGCGGCTGCGTCGGTCACCACGTCGCCGCCGAGCGGGTTCGTGTCGGGGTCGGCGTCCTGGAAGTCGTCGACCACGACTGCGCTCGCCATGAACCGTCGCCCGTAGGTGACCACGCCCTGGTCCGACAGGTCGCTCGACAACGCGTCGACGCCGAACAGGAGCGGATCGTAGGCGAGGTCGTCGTACGCGAACCGGTACAAGAAGCTGGTCGAGAAGTGCTGGTCGAGCGCGTGGCGGTCCTCCAGCGGGATCTGGGAGACGCTCGTGCGCCCACCCGGGGTGTCGAAGTCGTAGGTGCCCTCGTGGTTCGTGCCCATCTCGGTGATGAACGCGGTGGGACCGGTGGTCTGGGCGAACGCAGTGTCGACGAGCGGCCACGGCTCGTCGCGGTCGTCGCTCCCGGACAAGAACAGGATCGGGCGGGCCGGGAACGGCCGGTCACCGTTGCGGAGCGGGTCCCCCCAGTCCTGGTCGGGCGTCTGCAACGGACTGACCTGCATGAAGCACAGCGCGCCAGCGAGCCGCGGGTCCTCCCACAACGAGATCAAGCTGGCGCCGCCGCCACGGGAGTGACCGGCGACGAACAGGCGGTCGACGTCGATCGCGCCGCCCCACGCCCCGCTGCCGGCGGTCGTGAGCGCGAGGTCGAGGGCGGCCCGCTGAAAGACCGACATGTCGGCCAGGTTCTGCCAGCTCTGCGACTGCCCGGAGACGTTGACCTGGCTGTCGACGCTCACGACGACGACGCCGTGGCTGGCCCAGTGCCCGTGCAGCGCGGTGTACTGGTCGAAGATGTCGGGCGGACCGTGGGCGGCGTGGTGGAACGCGACGAGCGGGCGCGGGTCGGCCAACGGGACGCCGCCTTCGACCGGGTAGGTCACCCACACGTCGACGTCGCGGTAGGTGCCGGTCGAGACGGTGATGCTCGGGATCGTCCACAGCTCGGAGGCGGCGTCGAACGGGCCGGGGTCGGACGGGGTGGCCGCCGGGGTGGGCTGTGGATCGTCGGCGGAGAACACGGCGAGGTGCACGACCTGGCGGTCGATGGTGTCGCCGGTGACGCCGATGACCTCGACGGTGACGGCACCTTCGGCGTCCGGCACCCCGAACCACGCTCCGGTGTCGGGGTCGACGGTGAGCCAGGCCGGGGCGCCCGCCGCGACCGCGCCCGGGGTGGGAGGCAGCGCGGCGGACCATGGGCTGCCGACCCGGGCGGAGGGCAGGTAGATCGGTCGGGACAGCGTCGCGGTGCCGACGAACGCCACCCACGACGCGGGCTCGGGCGCGCACGATCCGGCGTCGACGGTGAGCGCGCCCTCGAACGCTCCAGCGGCCCCGAACACCCCGTCGAACGTCACGACGCCGCCGACCAGCGGGGCGGTGATCGGGGCGTCGGGCTCGAACCGGGCGTCGGAGGTGGCGACCAGCGTCGCGAGGCCGTCGACCGGCACCGCCTCGCCGTCCCACCCGACCAGCGTCGCCGTCCACGGGCCGAACGTGCCCAGCGCCGCAGCGGGCGGGGCAGGGCCCAGCGACCACGCCGCCGTTCGCTCGGTCTCGACGGGCGCGCTCGACGCGCCGTCGACCCGCGCGACCACCTCGACGACGCCGCATCCGTAGGAGGAGAGGCCATCGAACACCGCGACGCCGTCGACCAGATCGGCGGTGGCCTCCAGGCCGTCCAGGGTGACCGTGCCGGTCCGGCCGGGGGCGCGCACGGTGACCGTCGGCCATGGCTCGCCCGAGCGCGCCGCCGCGGGCACGCCCTCGAGGGTGACGGCGCCAGGCTCCTCGGTGGGCTCGGTGGGCTCGGTGGGCTCGGTGGGCTCGGTGTCGGACCCGGTGTCGCCGCCGACGAGCTTGCCTTCGGTGCACGCGAGCAGGGCCAGGGCGGTGATCATGGGGACACGGCGTGAGGCACGGGCGCTCCTGGGTGCCCGATGCTAGCGGATCCCACGTCGCGTGGGGTCGTTGATGGTGGAGATCGCGCCGGAGCTCGTTGGTGTGCGGTATGTACCGAACTTCTGGCCCGATCACGCGGCGCTGATGGCGTGGGCGGTCGGGTCGGTGCCGTGGGACGACCGCATCAAGGCAAGGAAGACGGCTGGTTATGGGGTGCCCTACGACTACGCGGGGCTCACCTACGCGCCGAGCGACTTCCCGGCCCCGCTGGAGGCCGTTCGGCGCGCGGTCGCCGCCGAGGTCGGCTGGGAGCCCAACAACTGCTTGCTGAACTACTACCCGGACGGGCGCTCGCGCATGGGATTCCACTCGGACTCCGCGATGGGGCTGGCCGGTGACGGGGGCGTGGTGATCGTGTCGCTTGGCGTCGCGCGGCGGCTGCGCTTCCGGCGCGTCGGTGACTACGAGGCTCGCGTGAACGTGTGGTTGGAGCCCGGCTCGTTGTTGTCGATGGGGCGGCCGGTCCAGGACGCCTGGCAGCACGCGCTGCCGCGGGCGTCAACGTACGAGCCCAGGATCAGTCTGACGTTTCGAGCGGTGCTCTAGACCTTGAACAAGCGGTCAGCAGTCAGCGGTCAGCGGTCAGCCCGGTCAAAGCCATGCATCGCTCAGCGGCAGCCGACCGGGTTGTTCGCGTTCAGGTGAAGGTCGGTTGGGTCACCATCGCGCCATTGT
>CAIUDO010000696.1 GCA_903897935.1 uncultured Pseudomonadota bacterium | reverse complement strand
GTGGCTCACCGCCTCGCGGGCCAGCAGGTCGAGCGTCTCGTCGTTCTGCACGTACCCCCGGTCATCTCCGGCGTGCAGGACCCCACAGTGTCCGTGGTCCGTGTACTCGCACAAGCACACGTCGGTCATGACAAACATGGAAGGTACATGTTTCTTGAGCGCTCGGACCGCCTCCTGTACGATGCCGTCGTCCTGGAAGCCTGGGCTGCCGATGCCGTCCTTGCTGCCGTCGGGCGGCAACCCGAACAGGATCACGGAACCAACACCATCTTCGAGGCTCGCTTGGCACTCGGCGACGAGCTCGTCGACGCTCAAGCGGTGCTGCCCCGGCATGCTGGCGATCGGGGCGCGTTGGCCGACCCCTGGCGCGACGAACAGCGGAGCGACGAGGTGCTCCGGGCGCACGTGCGCCTCCCGGACCATGGCGCGCAGGTGGGCGTCGCGGCGGAGCCGGCGCGGACGATGGACGGGGTACGGCACTTCGGGTCCTCCAACGCTCGCGTTGTATCCGCAAGAGCGCAGCTTGTGTCGCAATATTCCGGCGCTCTCGCGACAACTCCTGACAACTGCGGGCGCCGCCCCAGTAGACAGCGCGCGGGCCGCGGGGTCAACATCCCGCCGTCCGGAGGTTCTCGTGACCCGCTCGTTCGTCCGCTGAGTGCACCACCGGCCCGGGGTCTCCGGGCCATCAACCAGCGGCTGAGCGCCCGTGCGGCTCAGCCGCACGGAGTTCATGTGTTTCCAGAATCGTTGGTCCCCTCTCTCGATCGTGTCGTCGCCGCCGCCTCAACCGCCGCAGTAGCCGTCGACCGCGACGCCGCGTTCCCCACCGCCACCGTCGACGCCGCGCGTGAGGCCGGGCTGCTCGGCCTCATCAGCGCCTCCGACGTCGGAGGCCACGGCCTCGGCATCGGCGCTGCGTGCCACGTCGTCGAGGCGATCGCGCGCGTCTGTCCGACGTCCGCGATGGTGATGTGCATGCACTACGCCGGCACCGCCGTCGTCGAGAAGGCTGGTTCGGAGCCTGTTCGCCGCGAGATCGCCGCGGGTCGGCACCTGTCGACGCTCGCGTTCTCCGAAGCGGGCTCCCGCAGCCACTTCTGGGCGCCCACCTCGACGGCGTCCGCAGCGGCCGGCGGCGCCTCCCTCGACGCGCGAAAGTCCTGGATCACCTCGGCCAGCCACGCCGACGCGTACGTGTGGTCGAGCCGCCCGCTCGCCGCCGAGGGCATGTCCACCCTGTGGTTGGTGCCGCGGGGCGCGCCCGGTCTGGAGGTGCTCGGCAGCTACGACGGCCTCGGCCTGCGCGGCAACGACAGCGCGCCGGTCGCGGCGAACGGCGTCGTGGTGCCGGCCTCGGCGATGCTCGGCGCCGACGGCGGCGGCTTCGACATGATGATGGGCGTCGTCCTCCCGATCTTCGCGCTGATGAACGCGGGCTGCTCGGTCGGGATCATGGAAGGAGCGGTCAACGCGGCGGCCGGCCATGTCGCCGCGACCCGGTACGCGCACCTCGGATCGAGCCTCGCCGACCTCCCGACGATCCGGGCGTACCTGGCGCGCGCGAAGGTCCGGGCGGACCAGTGCCGCACCCTGTGGGCCGACGCGATCGCGGCGGTCGAAGGTGGGCGCGCCGACGGCATGCTGCGCGTGCTCGAGGCGAAGGCGGCGGCGGGCGAAGGCGCGCTCGAGGTCACGGCCACCTGCATGCGGGTGTGCGGCGGGGCCGCGTACCGCAAAGAGGTTGGGGTCGAGCGGCTCTTCCGCGACGCCCAAGCCGCGTCGGTCATGGCGCCGACCACCGATCAACTGTACGACTTCATCGGCAAGGCCCTGACCGGCCTCCCGCTGTTCGGGTGATGCTCATGCGACCCCTCATGCTCGGCGCCGTCGCCTACGACCCCAAGGTCGTGACCATCTGGGACGGATTTCAGGCGTTCTTCGAGAAGAACGGCCTGCCCTTCGATTACCTGCTCACGACCACCTACGAGCGCCTCGTCGCGTTGCAGCTCGACGGCCAGGTCGACGTCGCGTGGAACTCCCCGTTGGCCTGGTTGCAGACCCTGCGGGGGGCCCCCGCCGCGCGGGCGATCGCGATGCGGGACTCCGATCAGGACCTCCGCAGCGTGATCGTCGTCCGGGCGGACAGCCCGTACCGCGCCCTCGCCGACCTCGACGGCGCGCGGGTGGCGCTCGGTGCGGCCGACTCCCCGCAAGCGACGTTGATCCCGGCGTTGACCCTGGCCGACGCTGGCGCACGCGTGCAGCCCGTCCTGCACGACGTGCTGCTCGGCAAACACGGGGATCACATCGGCGGGGAGCGCGACGCCGCCCGCGCGCTCGCAGCCGGCTCGGTGGAGGCGGCCGCGGTGCTCGACGCCAACCTGCTCCTGTTCCAGCGGGAGGGCACCCTGCCCGGCGGCACCACGCGCGTGATCGGCGCGACGAACCCGTTCGACCACTGCAACTTCACGCTCGTGCGCGACGTGCCGGGCGTCGACCGGTTCACCGAGCTGCTGTTGGGCATGTCGTACGACGATCCCGAGGTGCGGGGCCTCATGGACCTCGAGGGGCTCAAGCAGTGGCGCCCCGGGCGCGTCGACCATTATGGCGACTTGAGCCGGGCGATCGCTCGGTTCGGCGACCGGCTGGTCCCGTGACCGTCACCGTCGACCTCGGCGGGCTCGGCTTCGATCAGGGGGCGCACCTGCTCCTCGATCGAGCGCTCGCCGAGGCCGGCGCCGCGCGGGTGGTCGGGACCCACCCCGACCTGCAGTGGCAGCTCGTGGCGTGGGGCCGCGTGCGCGGGCATGACGTCGCTGGCGACG
>CAIUDO010000695.1 GCA_903897935.1 uncultured Pseudomonadota bacterium | reverse complement strand
GTTGACCGGGCCGTTCGCGAGGAGGGAGCGTGCTGGAGCACGTGACCGAGGAGCCACGTCGTCCTCGCGCGGGACCCGCCAGCGGGCGACGGGAGCAATGCCCTTCAGGCTGCTATCAAAGGCGTGTGGGGTGCCGGTTGTTGCTGCGACTCAGGGTTCGCGGGTTCAAGAACCTAGAAGACGTCACGGTGCGGCTGGGGCCGTTGACCTGCCTCGTTGGGCTCAACGGTGTCGGCAAGAGCAACATCTTCGACGCGATCCAGTTCTTGCGGCTGCTCGCCGATCACCCGATCCAGGAAGCCGCTGCGGCGGTGCGTCGCTCTGCGGCGGGGACCCACGCGCCCCTCGACCTGTTCTTGGATCGAGATCCGTCGGGCACGCTGGTGTTCGAAGCGGACATGTTGGTGCCGAAGCTCGTGTTCGACGACTTCCAGCGGCCCGCGCACGCGAGCGCCACGTTGTTGAAGTACGAGGTGTCGTTTCGCTACAACGCGACGCTGGCGCCACGCCTGGAGCTGGTGGAAGAGCGCCTTTCTTACCACAAGAAGGGCGAAGCGAGCGCCGTGTTCGGCTTCGACTGCGCGGCCTCGTTCCTCAATGAAACGATCAAGGTCGCGCGCACCGGAGGGCCGTTCATCTCGACTTCCACGGATCGCGTGGTCAACCTCCACCAAGACGGCGGGAGCCGGGGTCAGCCGTTCAACCCGGGCGCGTCACCGAGGACGGTGCTCGGTGGTACGAACACCTCCGACTACCCGACGGTCCTCGCGGCGAGGCGCGAGATGCAGTCGTGGCGGCTGCTGCAGCTCGAGCCGAGCGCGATGCGCTCGCCCGATCCGGACGACGGATCCGCGGGGGTAGACGAGCACGGCCGGGGCATCGCGGCGACGTTGTACGCGCTGAGCCAACGCGCGGGCGCCGCGGCAGATCCCGCGTTCGAACCCTATGTCGCCGCGGTGCAGACGCTGCGGCAGCTCAACGAGCACGTCGAGCAGCTCCGGGTCGACCGGGACGTCGCGCGCAATCAGCTCGTGTTGCAGGCCAGGATGCGTGGCATGACGGAGTGGTTGAGCCCGCGTTCGTTGTCGGAGGGCACGCTGCGGTTCCTCGCGTTGGCGACGCTGCGTCTGGACCCGACTGCGCAGGGGGTGGTGGCGCTCGAAGAGCCGGAGAATGGCATCCACCCTTCCCGGGTGCCGGCGTTGGTTGACCACTTGCGAGACCTCGCCGTCGACCCGTCGATTCCACCAGGGGCGGA
Organism: uncultured Pseudomonadota bacterium; assembly: GCA_903897935.1. GTDB lineage: Bacteria > Myxococcota_A > UBA796 > UBA796 > CAIUDO01. The sequence continues at coordinate 13,145 of CAIUDO010000695.1, read as the reverse complement.
CAACCCGCTTCGACAAGTGGTGCTGAACACCCACAGCCCCGACGTCGTGCGCCGCCTCGCGCCGAGCGAGGTCCTCTGGGTCGAGCGACTGGATACGGCCCGAGGGGCGCGGGCGCACGTCCGTCCGGTGGCCGGTGGCTGGCGCGGTGATCACGACGCGGTGCGGCGGGAGCGCGTCGAGTCCTACATCCAGGGCGCGCCCCTCGGCCCGCATTGGTCCCAGCAGCTCGCGCTGTTCGGGTCGGAAGGATGACGCTCCGCTACGCGCTCATCGGTGACGGTCCCTCGGACGACGTCCTTCTGTACCCCATCCAGTGGACGATTCGCCAGCTCCGTCCGAGCATCATCATTGGTGAGCCGACGTTCGTCGCGCGTCGCCATCGCCCACCTGGCGACGTGATCGCGGAGGTGCGGTTGATCCACGACCCACAGTTGATCATCGTGCATCGCGACGCGGAGCGGGGAACTGCGGACGCTCGGCGCCGCGAGATCCCCGACGTCGACGGTGTCTTGCCCATCATCCCCGTACGAATGACCGAGGCCTGGCTGCTGATCGACGAGCAGGCGATTCGGACGGCGGTGAGCCGTCCGCGGGGCTCCGAGTCGCTCGATCTGCCGCGACCAAGCGCCCTGGAGCGGCGCCCCGACCCGAAGGCCGACCTCGAGCAGGCGCTGTACCGCGCCGCCGGCTCCCCGTCGGGCCGCAGCAAGAAGCGGCTCGAGCAGCAGCTCCCGTCCCTCAAGCGGCGCGTCGCGGAGGCGGTGTCGAGCTTCGCGCCCTTGCTGGAGCTCCCTGCGTTTCAGGCGTGGCAACGGGACCTGTCCGCCGCGCTGGGGCGCATCCCCTGACCGCGCGGAGCGTCACGTGATCGTCGTGGCATCATGTTGGATCTGCAGCAGCGAATGGAGGTTGCCACACGGAGTGCAGAGTCCTAAACACGGTCGTGGGTCCGAACTGGAACTGGAGGGTCGGTGACGCCATTCCGATGGATCGTTCTGTTGCTGCTCGCGAGCGCCTGCCCGTACGTACCCGTAATTCAAGACGAAACCCCTTCGCTCGGCGCTCCGTTCGAGGTGGGCCCTGGCGCGCCGGCTCCGGACGACACCGGGGCGCCGCCGTGCGACGCGGAGACCCCAGTCGCTGTGGACCTCGCATCGTTCGACGCGAACAGCATGTCGATCCCGGTCCGCGTGCGGCTCGACGTGAAGCATGGAGCATCGGACCTGGCGGCGGTCAACTTGGCGTACACGCCGATTCGTCCTTGGGAGTTCTTCAACTACTACCAGTTCGAATACCCTGCGCCGGTTGACGACGATGTGACCGTGCGCGTGGAGATGGTCCGGGGTGCCGTCGACGAGGACGCCTACACGCTACAGGTCGCCGCCGTTGGTGTGGCACGATCGAACTGGGACCGGGACCTCGTAAACGTCACCTTCGTGCTCGACACGTCATGCTCGATGAACGGCGACCCGTTGCTGCGGTTGCAAGACGCCGGGTATGCTGTCGCGTCGAGCCTGAGGGCCGGTGATGTGGTGTCCATGGTGACCTGGAGCCAGTCGAGTGCGGCCATCCTGGACAGTCACGTAGTGGTTGGGCCAAACGACCCCGTCGTCGTAGCGGCCTTCGGGTCGATGCACATCGAAGGAGACGCCGACCTGTCCGCCGCGTTGCGTGCCGGGTACGCGCTGACGGGCAAGAACTGGAGTTCGGAACGTATCAACCGCGTATTTCTAGTGACGGACGGCGGCGCGATCCTCTCAACACCGGACGAGGAGCTGATCGCGACCAAAGCAAGTGACGACGACGCCGAGCGAGTCTACTTGGTAGGGGTCGGGGTGGGTAGCGGCTCTTCGTACGGCGAGCTGCTGGTTGATCGCGCTGCCGACCTCGGGAAGGGCGCCTCGGTGTACCTGGGCGGCCCAGGCGAAGCCGATCGTGTGTTCGGCCCAGACCGCTTCGTGGAGCTCGTTGACATCGCCGCACGCGACGTGTCCGTGCGGCTGGAGGTGCCCCCGGGGTTCGAGATCGAGCGTTTGAGCGGCGAGGGAGTCAGCGACGCTTCGATGGCGATCGCGCCGCAGGACCTCGCGGCGGACGACACGATGGTGTTCTTTCAGACCCTGCGCACCTGCGCACCCCTGCTCGTCGAGGATGGGTCCCCCCTCAGCGTGATCGTTACATGGCGCGACGCGACCACGCTGGAGCCCAAAGAGACCCGTTTAGACACAACCTTTGGCGCCTTGCTCTCTGCGGGCACCGATCAGCTGCGCAAGGGGGTCGCGATTCTCGCGTACACGGAGGCGCTGCGCGCGGTGAAGGAGCGTTCAGGAGGTGCGGACGTGGTTGTAGCGGCGCTCGACGCCCTCGCCCTCGCGGACGGTGAAGGACCCGGAGACCCCGATCTCGCCGAGATCCGCGGGGTGCTCGATCGCTTGTGACGCCGACCGCCAGGCCAGCTCGACTGTTAGGGTCATTGGAGGATATATCGACGCGAGCGTTATCACCCGCGGCTATCCGAACTCCTTGCCCACCGAGTCGAGCAGCGGGTAGGAGGTCCACTTGCCCTGATAGGCCTCGTAGGCCAGCCACAGCTCGTAGAGGAACCACGGAACGATCAAGACCGCTCCAAAGCCGCACGTCAGGAACGAGACGACCATCACGACGCCGAACGCGACCATCTGCCCGACGAGGGCCTGCTTGGCGTGGAAGCCGACGTAGGCGGACTGGTCCTTCTTGAGCAGGTAGACCACGAGCGGCCCGATGATCGCGAACCCGAGCACGCTGGACGCGTGCGCGACCGCCGCGAACATGCGCTCCTCTTCCGTGGGGTGGTCGGACGCGGCCGGGACCTTGGACATGACGAGCCTCCTGTTGGACGGCGTGCTCGCGATGCCGGTCGATAACCCGCCGCTCCGAGTCCTCGCCGCTACCGACCGTCGACGTGCGGTCGTCGCGTCCTGGGTACGCGCTGCGTTACCCGGGCGGCGACGGGACCTGGCAGCGGCGCTGGGCCACACCTCTTGACCGCGCGGAGCGTCTCGTGATCGTCGTGGCGCGCGAGATCGTCGCGATGTTGCTCGTCGTCGCGGTGGGCGCCGCCCTCCGCCCGGCGCTCGGTCGGGACGGCGTGTCGGCGCTCAGCCGCGTCGCGGTCGACGTCGCGATGCCGGCGTTGGTGGTGTCGCAGCTCGCCGCGACGACGGACCGCCAGGACCTGGCTCAATCCTGGCCGTTGGTCGTGGTCGGGGCGCTGCTGCTCGTGCTGGGGTGGGCGCTCGGGCGCCTGTCGGGCGACCGGGTGTCCGCGTTCTTGATCGGCCTCCCGAACTGGATCTACCTGCCGCTGCCGATGGCGGCGGCCCGCTGGGGGGACGACGGCGCGCGGGCCGTGTTGTTGCTGCACCTCGGCGCCATGCCGACCTTGTGGACGGTCGGGGTGGCGCTGCTCGGCGGGCGGATCGGGGCGCGTGCGCTGCTCACGCCGGGCCTGTTGGCGTGCGTGGTGGGCGGCGTCGCCGTGGCGTGGTCGCCTGCCGTCCCGACCGCGCTGGAGCTGCCGCTGGCCGCCGTCGCTGGCGCGTTGTCGTTCCTGGGGGCGGCCGCGATCCCCCTGTCGTTGTTGGTGACGGGCGCGCGGGCGTCCGAGCGCGGGTGGCCGAGGGCGGATCGTGCCCTCGTCGGGGTCGTCGCCGCGCGCCTGATCGGCGTGCCGCTGGTCGTCGCGGCCGTCGGCGCCCTCGCGCTGCGGGTGGGGCTCGTCGAGGACGCCGTCGCTGTCGCGGTCGTCGTGTTGGTGGCCGCGATGCCGGTGGCGGTGAGCGCGCCGCCGATGGTGGACCGGTTCGTGGGTGGCGACGATCTCGCGGCGCGCGCGGTGGCCGCCTCGACGCCGATGGCGCTAGGGACGGTGCCGTTGGTGCTGTGGGCGTTCGACTGGATGCGGGAGGCGTGATGATCGGGTTGCTGCTGGCGTGCGCACAACCACCTGCGGACGCGCCGATCGGTCGGTCGACCGTGCAGGTCCAGCTTGGCGCTCCCGAGCGCGCGCGGGCGCTCGTCACCCAGCCATTGGCGGCGTTCGAAGGAGGGGCGCGGGCGGGGGTGCGCTTGGGGGACGATCGGCGCGAGGTCGTCGTCGCGCCCGACGGGGACGGCTGGTACGCCACCGTAGACGTCGACGCGGACGGCGTCGTCGAGCGGTTCCCGCTCGTCGCGGGGGACGGCGGCTGGTTCGCCGACGTCGAGGTGCTCGCGCCGGATCCGGGCGCGCTGCCGTACGTGGTCGGCCTGGGGCGCACCCTCGACGGGCAGCTCCAGATCGCGCGGCCGTGGGAGTCGGCCGCGGGGACGGCGACGGTCGGCGCCGGCCCGGTCGCGGTGAAGGTCATGCGGGAGGCGGGCGGGTCGTACACGGTCGGCGTCGACGTCGACCGCGACGGCGTGATCCTCGCCGGGGACCGCCTCGGTCAGCGGCCGAGCGGGGCCACCCTGGCGCTCGACGGTTTGTGGTGGCGGGTGGAGGTGTCACCGGGGCCCGCGGTCACGCTCGTACCGGTGGCGGCTGGTGAGGGGCCGGGGTGGGGCCTGCCAGCGCCCGAGCTGTCGCTCACCGACCTCAGCGGCGCCCCGGTCGGCACGAAGGACCCGCAGGGGCGCGCGGTGTTGCTCGACTTCTGGGCGACGTGGTGCCGCCCGTGCCTCGCGCAGCAGCCGGAGGTCGCCGCGCTGGCCGAGCGACGCGGGGTCGCGGTGATCGGCGTCGCCGCCGACCCGCGTCCGAAGCTCGAGGCCCACCTCGCCGCGCACCCGGTGCCGTGGCCGGTGGTCGCCGGCGCCCCAGGGGACGACGCACACACGCGCTACGGTGTGGGCGACGAACACGTCGCGTGGGGGGGCGGCTACCCGACGTACGCGCTGATCGATCCGGATGGCACGCTGCGGGCGCTCGGCGCGCTGGACACCATCCGGGCCGCGCTGGCCCGCTGAGCGTCAAGGCACGTTGATGAGCGCTGAGGCCGTCACGATCGGCATCGTCGTGAACCAGGCATGGAACTCGTAGGTGCCGCGCTCGCTGCCGCCGATGCGCGTCTCCAGCTCCTCGAGGCGGCCTCCAGCGGCGATGGTGACGGTGTCGCCCGGCCGTGGTCCGCAGTCCGACGCCCAGCCCTCGCCGTCACCCGACGGGTAGCTCTGCGAGAATTGGTTGATGACGCAGTCCGGGCTCATCGGCACGACGACGTCGACCGGGCACGGGTTCTCGATGACGGCATAGACGGTGAACGGCAGCGTGCAGTCCGTCACGCACTCGCCGCCGGCGTCGCGGGCCTCCACCGCGAACACCAGGTCGCTCATCAGGCCGCCGCCAGCGCACGCTCCGGTGTCGGTGTCGGCGTCGGCGTCGGCGTCGGCGTCGGCGTCGGCGTCGGCGTCCGTGTCGGCGTCGGCGTCCGTATCGGAGTCGGTGTCCGTATCGGAGTCCGTGTCCGTGTCCGTGTCCGTATCGGTGTCGGCGTCGACGATCGCGGTCTCTTCTTCCTCGTTGGTGCAGGCGACGGCGAGCGCGGCCAGGGTGAACAACAGGTGCTTCATGGGGTACCTCCGATGCTCCGAGGAAGCAATCCACGTGCCAGCTGCATAACGATGCTTGGACCGAGTGCCGACGCGTCGACGGCGCGCGGATCGGGGCGCCGGTGTCCCGGTAGTTGTCCCGAACCATCACCACGCCGGACTTTCGCGCCGCCTTGGTGCAACATCGCGTCGTCGCGGCGCGAACGCGCGCCCCCGGTCAGGAGCCCCGATGGATCTGGTGATTTCAGGCCTCACGAAGACCTACCCGAACGGCGTTCACGCGCTCAAGGGCGTCAACCTCACGGTTCGGCCGGGCATGTTCGGGCTGCTCGGGCCGAACGGAGCGGGCAAGTCGTCGCTCATGCGCACGATCGCGACGCTTCAGGACGCCGACGCCGGCACGATCACGTTCGGCGACATCGACGTGCTGAGCGACAAGCAGGCGGTCCGCCGCACCCTCGGCTACTTGCCGCAGGAGTTCGGCTTGTACCCGGCCGCGAAGGCGTACGCGCTGCTCGACCACTTCGCGGTGCTCAAGGGCATCACGAGCCGCAGCGAGCGCGCGTCGGTGTGCGAGGCGCTGCTGCACCAGACGAACCTGTGGGACGCGCGCAAGAAGGCGGTCGGCACGTTCTCGGGCGGCATGCGGCAGCGCTTCGGGATCGCGATCGCGATGCTCGGCAAGCCGAAGCTGATCATCGTCGACGAGCCCACCGCCGGGCTGGATCCGGCGGAGCGCGTGCGGTTCCTCAACCTGCTCTCCGAGATCGGCGAGCAGAGCGTGGTCATCCTCTCCACGCACATCGTCGAGGACGTCGCCGACCTGTGCCACGCGATGGCGGTCATCGACCAGGGCCAGATCTTGCTCTCGGCGAGCCCCGACGGCGCCAAGGCGACCCTGCGCGGCAAGGTGCACCGGTGCATCGTCGACAAGGGGCAGGTCGCCGAGGTTCAGGCCGCGCACGTCGTGTTGTCGACGCGCCTGCTCGCCGGGCGCATCGCGGTGCGGGTGTTCGCGCCCGCCGCGCCGCCCGGGTTCGACACCGTCGAGCCCGACCTCGAGGACGTCTACTTCGCCGCGATGAAGCGGGTCGGGGGGCCGGGTTGAACCTCCTTCGCCTGGTGTGGTGGGAGCTCCGGATGGAGCTCGGCCGGATGACGCCCCACGTGACGTTCGGGGTGTTCGCCGCGTTGGGTCTGTTGGTCATGTGCGCCATCGGGGGCGTGTTCGAAGGCGCGTCGGTGGCGGTCGGCGGCACGAGCGGGAGCGTCAAGGTCGACGCGCCATACACGCTCGGCGTGCTCACGACCGCCATCTCGTTGTTCGGCGTCATCGCCCACGCCGGCATCGCGGGCGCGGCGGCCAGCCGCGACTTCGCGGTCGGCATGCACCCCCTCGTGTTCACCGCGCCGATGTCGAAGATCACGCTGTTCGGCGCTCGTTTGTTCACGACGGTCGGCGTGAACCTGTACGTCATCAGCGGGACGACCGCCGGGCTGTTGCTCGGCTTGTTGTTCGTCGACGGGGACCGCAAGGGCGCGCTGTCGCTGCTGGGGGTGGTCGCGCCGTACCTCTCGATGGTCGGCCCGAACGTGCTGCTCACGTGCGCGCTGTTCTTCTCGTTGGCCCTGTTGTCGCGGTCGATGTTCGCCAACTACGTCGGCGGCGTCGGCCTGCTCGTCGCCTACTTGGGCGCGGGCGCCATCGCGGACGACCTCGACAACCGCACCGTCGCGGCGATGCTCGACCCGTTCGGCATGCAGGCGATGGGCGACATGACCGAGTACTGGACGGCGTTCCAGCAGAACACCGAGCCGCTCCTGCCAGCGGGCTTGTTGCTCGCGAACCGGGCGGTGTGGGTCGTGTTCGCGCTGGTGTTCGCGGCCGGCGTGCTGGTGGTCGCGCCCACCGACCAGACCGGCTGGGCGCCGCTGGCCCGCTTTCGCCGTGGCCCGGCGGGCGCGAACGCCCCGGCGGCCGCCCCGCCGCGCGCGCGTCCGGAGCGTGTGGAGGTGCACGCCCGCGACGACTTCGCTGCGCACTTCGCCCAGTATCGCGCGCTCACCGCCAGGGCCGTCGCGGGCATCTTGCGGAACCGCTACTTCTTCGCGTTCGTGTTCGCCGCTTTGACCTTCCTCGGGCTGAACGCCTCGGTGATCGGGTCCCTGTACGGGACGACCACCTGGCCGGTCACGTACGAGGTGCTCGACGTGTTCGGCGGCAGCTTCGCGCTGTTCAACCTCATCTTGATCACGTTCTACGCGGGTGATCTGGTGTGGCACGACCGCGACGTGCGCATCGCGTCGGTGGTCGACGCCACCCCGGTCCCGGGGTGGGTGTCGTTCGCGTCGCGCTTGACCGCGCTGTGGGTCGCGATGGCCACCCTGCAGCTCGTCATCGTGATCGCCGGCGTCATCACGCAGGCGGCGAAGGGCTACACCAACTTCGAGCTCGGCGTGTACCTGCAGGGCATCTATCTGTACGGGTTCGCCGGGTGGGCGCTGCTGTGTGTGTTGGCCCTCACCGTGCACACGGTCGTCAACGCGAAGTACGTCGGGCACTTCGTGATGATCCTGTACTACGCGGCGAGCGCGTTCCGCGGGCAGTTCGGGTTCGAGCACAATCTGTACTTCTTCGGCGCCGACCCGGGCACCGTGTACTCCGACATGAACGCGTGGGGGTGGTTCTCCGGGCCGTACTTCTTGTATCAGGCGTACTGGGCGTGCTGGGCGCTGGTCCTCGCGGTGGCGTCGCAGCTCCTGTGGGTGCGCGGCACCGACACCGGCTGGCGGGGGCGGCTCGTGGAGGCGCGCCGTCGGGTGGGGCCGGGCAGCGCGGTCGCCGCCGCGGTGGGTCTCGTCGGAGCGTTGTCGTTGGGGGGCGTCATCTTCTACGAGACGAACGTGCTGCACGGCTACCGGACGTCGGAGGAGTCGCTCGACCTGCAGGTCGGCGCGGAGCAGCGCTGGCGCGCCGCGTGGTACCAGAAGAACCAGCCGCGGCTCGTCGATCTCGACGTCGCCGTCGACCTGTTCCCGGACACCGGCAGCGTCACCACCCGCGGCGTGATGCAGCTCGTCAACCGCGGCGACGCGCCCATCTCCGAGGTGTTCGTGTCGTTCGACGGCGAGGCGGTCGTCACCACCTTCGAGTTCGAGGGCGGGGCCACCCAGACGGAGTTCGAACGCGACACCGGCGTGCGCATCTTCCAGCTCACGACGCCCATGCAGCCGGGTGAGCGCCGCTCGTTGACGTTCGACCTCGGGTATCCACGCCGCGGCTTCCCGAACAGCGGGGCCGAGACGTCGGTGGTTGACAACGGGACGTTCGTCAACAGCATGCAGCTCTTCCCGTCGTTCGGCTACAGCCCGTCGTTCGAGCTTCAGAACGAGCACAAGCGCCGCGACCGTGGCCTCGAGGTGCGCGACCGGATGTTGCCGCCGGACGACCCGTACGGGCTCGCGAACACCTACATCGCCCACGACGCCGATTGGATCGGGTTCCGCGCGACGGTCAGCACGGTCGCGGGTCAAACCGCCCTCGCGCCCGGCTACCTCGTCAAGCAGTGGGAGGAGGGCGGTCGGTCGTACTTCCGGTACGAGATGGACCGGCCGATCTTGAGCTTCACGTCGTTCTTGTCGGCGCGCTACGAGGTCACCCGTGGCGCGTACGGGGAGATCCCGATCGAGGTCTACCATGACCCGAAGCATCGGTACAACGTCGATCGTATGATCGCGGCGACCGCTCGGGCGCTCGCGGTGTACGAGCGCGCGTTCGGGCCGTACCAGCACCGGCAGGTGCGCATCCTCGAGTTCCCACGCTACGCGTCGTTCGCGCAGTCGTTCCCCAACACGATCCCGTTCTCGGAGGCGATCGGGTTCATCGCGCGCGTCGACGACGAAGAAGACGTCGACTACCCGTTCTACGTGACGGCGCACGAGGTGGCGCACCAGTGGTGGGCGCACCAGGTGATCGGCGCCGACGTGCAGGGCTCTACGATGCTCTCGGAGACGCTGTCGCAGTACAGCGCGCTGCTCGTCATGGAGGAGGAGTACGGTCCGTATCAGATCCGCAAGTTCCTGGAGTACGAGTTGAAGTCGTACCTGCAGGGGCGGGCGTCCGAGAGCAAGGAGGAGCGGCCGCTGGTGCTCGTCGAGAACCAGCCGTACATCCACTACAACAAGGGCGCCGTCAACATGTGGCTGCTGGCGGACGTCATCGGCAAGGACAAGGTCAACGCCGTCCTGTCGGGGTTCGTGACCACATGGGGCAGCAAGGGCCCGCCGTACCCGACCGCGGGTGACCTGGTGATGCTGCTGCGCGCGGCCACTCCGGCTGCCGATCAGTACCTGATCGAGGACTTGTTCGAGACGATCACGCTGTACGAGAACAAGGCGACCGAGGCGACCGTGCGTGATCGGGGCGACGGCACGTTCGAGGTGACGGTCGCGGTCGACCTGCACAAGTACCGCGCGGGAGAAGACGGCGAAGACACCGAGGCGCCGATGAACGACTGGGTCGACATCGGGCTGTTCGCAGAGGACGAAGAAGACGACGAGCCGCTGTACCTGCAGCGCCACCGGCTGGTGAGCGGCGTCGGTGAGGTGACGGTCGTGGTGCCGACGCGTCCGGCGAAAGCGGGCGTCGACCCCTACCACAAGCTCATCGACCGTCACCTGGACGACAACTTCGTGGACGTGGAGGAGCCCGGCGACGCGGGCGCGTGAGGCGTCTCCGACTGGAGACACCTCGGCGCGACGACTCCGCCACCGCGCAGGCGCCCGCGGCGTCACGCTCGGTGGTCGCGCCGCTCGTGCCCACGATCGCCCGCGCCGCTCCTTGACGCCATACCGACCGGACGGTATGGTGCGGTCATGTCTCCTCGCCCCCCGTTGAACGCTCCCGAACGCGGCGACGCCCGCACGCGGCTGCTCGAAGCCGCGCGCGACCTCATCCGCGCCAGCGGCTTCGCCTCCACCAGCGTCGACGACCTCTGCCGAGCGGCCGGGGTCACCAAAGGTGCCTTCTTTCATCACTTCGAGAGCAAAGAGGCGTTGGGCGTCGCGGTCGCCGAGTTCTGGTCGCAGACCACCGGCGCGCTGTTCGCCGCGGCGCCCTACCACGAGCCCGCGGACCCGCTCGACCGGGTCCTCGCGTACGTGGCGTTCCGGCGGGCCCTCATCGACGGCGATCGCGCGGCGTACACGTGCCTCGCCGGCACGTTGATCCAGGAGGTCCATGACTCATCCCCCGCGGTGCGCGCGGCGTGTGGTCGCGCGATCCTGGACCACGCGGCGACGCTGGAGGCCGACATCGAAGCGGCGCGGTCGCAGCGCGGGATCCGCGGCGATTGGACCGCCCAGAGCCTCGCGCGCCACACGCAGGCAGTGCTTCAAGGTGCGTTCATCCTCGCGAAAGCGGGTGACGACGCCGCGCTCGCGCGCGAGAGCGTCGATCACCTCGAGCGGTACATCCGGCTCCTGTTCGGCGCGCCGGGAGGCGCTCCATGACGTTGGTTGATGGGTGTTCAGCGGAGGGTCTGTCATGAGTCGGTCCAGCAGCGTGGGTACGTGTCTGTGGTTCGCGAGCGGTGGCCTGGAGGCCGCGCGTCGGTATGTGTCGCTGGTGCCCAACAGCGCGCTCGAGACCGTCGCGGAGGAGGGGGGGCCCGAGCCGATGGTCGTGCGGTTCACGCTCGACGGCGCGCCGTTCCAGATCCTCAACGGGGGACCGCGGTACCGGCTGACCCCCGCGGCGTCGATCGTGGTGATGACGCCGGACCAGGCCGAGACGGACCGCTTGTGGTCCGCGCTGGTCGAAGGCGGTGCGGAGAGCCGGTGCGGGTGGCTCGTCGACCGTTACGGGGTGTCGTGGCAGATCGTGCCGGAGGCGCTCCCGCGCCTGCTGGGGGCCGAGGACCGCGCGGCCGCCGAGCGCGCGATGCAGGCTCTGCTCCAGATGAACAAGCTGGACGTCGCGGTGCTGGAGGCGGCGTTCCGCGGGGACGTCCGCGCGTAGCTCCGGTGGGGAGGTCAGGTCGGCAGCGCCAACAGCGCGCGCGCGGCCCGGCCCGCCTTGCTGCTCGGGGAGAGCCCCGCCAGCCACGCACGAAGCGCCGGCTGGGTCGGACCCACCCCCACCAGGGTCGAGAGCTCGGCCAACGGGGTCAGGATCGCGTGTACGTCCTTCGCGCCCGTCGGCGAGGGCAGCGCGCCGACCAGGGCCTGCTGGACCATCACCGCGTGGGTCGCGCTGTGCTCGGCGATCCCCCCGAGCGCGGGGCCGGCGCGACCGGGTCGACCCACCGCGCTCCACAGCCAGCGCCCCAAGCCGTCGCCCAACGCGGCCGGCGACACCCTCCCGTGCGCCAGCGCCGCGCTCACCGCATCGACGGCGAGCATGCGTTGCCCCGACTCTTTGCAGCCGAGCCCGAGCACGGCCAGCGCGACCGCGCACGGACCCCACCGGACCGCTGGGTCGAGCAGGCCCTCCAGCCACACCACGTCGGACCACCGTGCCTCCCACCAGTCGACGTTCGAACCGATGGCCTGCGCGCCCATCGCGAACGCGACCTCGGGGCGATGCAACGAATACAATTGCCGGATCGACAGCCGCGACGCGCCGGGGGTCAGCAGGTCGGTCTGTCGTAAGAACGAGCGGTGGATCAGCGGGTCCGCGCTCGAGACGCTCGCTTGCGGGTAGTGCCACTCCCCACCCCACGGGACGACCTCCAGCGACGCCATAGCGTCGGCGGGGGTGGCGCGGCGCGCCGCGATGGCCTGGTCGGCGCCCACCCCAGGCGGGCGTGACGCGAACACCGCAGGGTCGATCCTCCCGGACGCCTCGGTGGGGAAGCTCACCAGCGGCGTGACCTCACGCGCCGCGACGCGGGCGGCCACCTCGCGCCACCGGTCATCGAAGACCGCGGTTGGACCTGCAGACGATGGCTCGTCCGGCGCTACCCGATCGAGCCACGCCAGCGCGAGGTGCGCCATCCACCGCTCGGCCTCCTGGGCGGTGCGGAGGCGGGCGCGCGCCCGGGCGCGGAGGGGTTCGGCGAACGGGCCGGGCTCGACCGCGGCGAAGCGTGCCACCCCCTCGAGGGCTTGTTCGGTCAGCGTGAGCGACGACGCGTCTTCCAGCGCGGCCGACAGCGCGAGCACCACCGCTTCGACCGTGGGGAGGGGGGACAGGCCCGCCGCAGGCGGCGCCGTGGGGACCACCACGACGGGCGCGGGGCGCGCGGGGAGCACGTTCGGCAGCTTCGCACGGACGGTTGGCGCGAGCACGTCGACGTCGACGCGGTCGAGGGCGCCCAATCGGGTGAGCAGCACGATCGCCGCCGCCTGGACGTCGGCCTCGGGGTGGGTGGTCGCGGCCAGGGCGACGGCTACGACGTCGTCGGGGGAGACGTCCGTGAACCGAGCCACCAACGCCAACACCGCCTTGGCGGTCTTCTTCGCTGGCGCGAGGGTGGCGCTGCACGCGGCGCTGAGGAGGGCCTGATGGTGCCTCACGTCGCACCCATCGAGCGCCGCGACGGCCAGCGCCACGGTGGGCCCGACCGGGCTGTGG
>CAIUDO010000694.1 GCA_903897935.1 uncultured Pseudomonadota bacterium | reverse complement strand
TGTTCGGGCCGTGGCACCGCGGCGAGCAGGTCGCGCCCGCCGGCCCGCCGGCGCCGGTGGCGCTGTTCGCCGGCGTGGCGCGCCCGGCCGACGTCCTGGCGACTATGGACCGCCCCGTCGTGCGCTTTCGGGCGCTGCCCGACCACCAGCCGATCGACGCCGCCGCGCTCGACCGGCTGCGCGCGTGGGCCGGCGAGGCGCCGCTGGTGTGCACCGGCAAGGACTGGGTGCGGCTGCCCGCGGGCGCGCGGGGCGACGTCTGGTGGCGCGAGCTGCGCGTCGTCGTGGACGATGCGCCAGAATCGTGGTTCGAGCTGCTTACTTCCAGCCAGTGAGCGACCGCCCGAGCAGCTCTTCGAGGCGCTCGACCTCGGGCCGCAGCTCCGCGCGCAGCCGTCGTTCGAGCGCCGGGTCGATGGGATCACGAGGGACATACTTGATGTTCGCCCGGCGGATCGCTCGGAGGGCGAGCTCGACCCCCGGCGGCGCGGGGTCGAGCCGCCGGAGCACCCGCTGCTGCGCGGGCTGCTTGATCCAGTCGCGCACCCGCCGGCTGCGGACCGCGCGGTTGCTGTTGCGGGAGCGGGCCGTTCCGGCCAGCACCTGGTCGAACCCGGGGAAGTCCTCGCGTACCCCAAGAAACCGCAGGATCGACCGGTATTGCCCGGCCGGATCGTGCTTCACGTCGTCGAGGATCACGACGTGCACGCGGTCGCGGCCCAGCGCGGCGTACAAGCGCTCGATCTGCGCGGCGTAGCGGACCAGGCGCGTGTAGGTGACCGCGATGGGCGGCGCGCACAGGGGCGGCACGCGCCGGCCGGCGGCGCGGTCGGGCACCGCCGCGATCGCGTCTTCGAACCGGTCGATGTCCTCGTTCGCCGAGAACACGAGGTGGCTGTGCAAGCTCGCGAGCCACGACACCGGCTCACGCAGCGACGCGATGACCGACAGCTCGGGCCGGAACGCCGCCAGCTCGGCCGCGGCGACCTCGGAGCACAGCGTCCAGGTGGACGCCTCGCCGACGCGCGCGGCGCTGGCGGGGGCGTCGGCGAACGCGCGCAGGTACTGCTCGAGCGTGCGCGGCGGGTGGTCGTAGCGCAGGTCCGACCCGAAGTAATGGAGCTCCTTCTGCGCCATCCAGAGATCCGGGTGGCCGTCGAGCCAGCCGTCGACGAGGCCTGATCCGCTGCGGGGGTGTCCGACGAAGACGAAGTCCGGGGTGCGCATCGGCCTCGACTATCCGATGCCGGGTCGCCGGTGTCTCGGGTATGCTCGCGCGATGCTGTTGCTGATCCTCGCGTCCTGCTCGTCCGGCGTGATCGCCCCGCTGCCCCCAGCGGAGTCGGCGTCGCCGCCGCCTGCTACGACCCCCACGCCCCCTCCGACGGACACCGAGGAGCCGGAAGACACCGCCCCGGTCGAGGACACCGAAGAGACGACCGAGGTAATCCCGGAAGAGACCGGCCTCGTGCAGCCCCCCCCCGGAGCCGCTCGACCTGGAGGTGGTGCCCGACGGCGCCACCTTCGTGGGGAGCGTCGAGGTGGTGCTCCAGCCGTCCGACCCGGACGCCATCGTGATGTACGCGCTCGAGATCGACGGCGTCGAAGGACCGTATCGGCCTTACACCGCGCCGATCACGCTGACCGAGGCCGCGGTCGTGCGCGCGTACGCGTACCATGAAGACGCTCTGACCGGCATCCTCGCGCGCCCGTTCATCCCGGTGGCGGCTGACGCCGCCGCGTTCACGTCGAACCTCCCGCTCATCGTGCTGCAGTCCCACGAGGGCGCCCCGACGGCGGTGTCGGAGGTACGAACTCCGTTCTTGACCATCGGGCGGGATCCGGAGGGCGGCGTCACCTCGTTGGTCGGTGAGGCGTCGGCGGCCGCGCGCTCGGGCCTTCGGGTCCGCGGCTCGTCGTCGAGCGGGTTCCCGAAGAAGCCGTACAGCCTCGAGCTGTGGGATCCGGTCGGGGAGGGGGACAACGCGGTGTCGCTGGCGGGCCTGCCGGCGAACGCGGACTGGGTGCTCTATTCGTCGCACTACTACGACCCGATCACCATCCGGAACGCCGTCATCTACGAGCTCTCCAACCGCATCGGTGTGTACGCGCCGCGCACCAGGATGGTGGAGGTGTTCCTGGCCGATCGCGGCGCCCCCGTCGGGATGGCGGACTACATCGGCGTGTACGCGCTGACCGAGGCGGTCGGGGTCGGAGACGAGCGCATCGACGTCGCGAAGATCGACCCCACGGACGTCGCGCCCCCCGAGGTGACCGGCGGGTACGTGTTCAAGCGGGACCGCCTGGGTACCGGAGAGTCAGGGTTCTCCGCCGGGAGCGGCGGTGGAGCGTTCTCGGTCGGTCAGCTCGTGTACGTCTACCCGCTCGAGCCGGACGTGGTGCCAGAGCAGCGGGCGTACCTGACCGAGGTGGTCAACCAGTTCGCGGACGCGCTCGCAGGCCCCGGGTTCGTCCACCCGACGACCGGGCTCGGCTACGGCGAGTACATCGACGTGGCGTCTTGGATGGACCACCACCTTCTGAACATGCTCGCCAAGAACCCCGACGCGTTCCGGCTCAGCGGGTACGTGCACAAGGATCGCGAAGGCAAGCTGATCGCGGGCCCGATCTGGGACTTCGATCGCGCGATGGGGTCGACGGACAGTCGGTCGGCGCAGCCCACCCGGTGGGACGCCTCGAACATCACCGGCGACACCACGTTCATGTTCGAAGATGGTTGGTACAAAGGACTGTTCGACGACCCGGCGTTCCGGGCGGAGTACTGGCCGCGGTACCGCGCGCTGCTGGACGGGGCGCTGTCGATGGAGCAGATCCTCGACGCCGTCGAGCTGTACGCGGGTGACCTCGAGCCGGCGGCGGCGCGCGACTACGCGCGGTGGCCGCAGTACCCGCCGCGCGGAGGCAGCTTCGCCAGCGAGCGCGCCCTCCTCGAGGCCTGGCTCGCGGATCGTCATGCGTGGACCGTCGCGTGCATCGACGACCCGACGCTCGCCGACCCGATGGACTGCCGTTGACGGTGCACGCCCTCGGAGCGCCCGACGTGCTGGTGGTCGGAGGCGGCATCGTCGGGCTGTGCGCGGCGCTTCGGCTCGCTGAGCGCCACCCGGACCAGTCGATCCTGCTCATCGAGAAGGAGGGCGACGTCGCCGCGCACGCGAGCGGCCGCAACTCCGGGGTGCTGCACGCCGGGTTCTACTACACGGCAGACAGCCTCAAAGCCAGGTTTTGCCGCGAGGGCAACCAGCGGTGGCATGAGTGGTGCGACGCCCACGGCCTGCCGGTGCGGCGCTGCGGCAAGCTGGTGGTCGCGCGATCGGAGGCCGACCACGCGAGCCTCGACGAGCTCACGCGGCGCGGGGCCGCGAACGGGGTCCCGCTGGAGGTCATCACCGAGGCCGACGCGCGCGCGATCGAGCCGTCGGCGCGCACGGTGGGGCGGGCCTTGTGGTCGCCGACGACGTCGTCGGTGGATCCTCGGGCGGTGGCGGCGTCGGTGGCGGCGTCGGCGCGGGCGAAGGGGGTGGACATCCGCACCGGTGTTGCGTGGACGGGCGCGCGCGGGCGGGTCGTCGAGACGTCGGCCGGCACGTGCGCGCCGGGGCGGTTGCTCAATTGCGCCGGCCTGCACGCCGATCGGGTCGCGCACGCCTACGATCTCGCCACGGACGTGCAGATCGTGCCGTTCAAGGGCCTCTACCTCGTCGCTGACGACGACGTGCCGCCGCTGAGGTGTCACGTCTACCCGGTGCCCGACCTCGGCATGCCGTTCCTGGGCGTGCACCTGACCGTCACCGTCGACGGGCACACGAAGATCGGTCCCACCGCGATGCCGGCATTCTGGCGCGAGAATTACGGCGGGCTCGCGGGCTTCTCCGCCGCGGAGCTGACCTCCGTGCTGTGGCGCGAGGCGGTGTTGATGGCGCGCAACCCGGCGTTCCCGAAGCTCGCGGTCGACGAGCTCGCGAAGGCGGATCGTACGCGGCTGGTGGCGCGCGCCGGCGCGTTGGTGAGCGGGCTGCGGCCCGAGCAATGGCGCACGTGGGGGCGGCCGGGCATTCGCGCGCAGCTCGTCGACGTGCGCACGCACACGCTGGTGATGGACTTCGCGCTCGCCGACGACGGGTTCGGGCTGCACGTGCTGAACGCGGTCAGCCCGGCGTTCACCTGCGCGTTGCCGATCGCCGACCACCTCGTCGACCGGCTCTCGGGGGCGTCGTGATCGTTTGGTTGTGGGGGGTCGCGCAGGCCGCGGAGCCCGTCTCGGTTGTCACGCTCGCCGGCGCGTTGGTAGGGCTCGGGGGCGCCGAGACGGGTGGGCTGATCGGGTCAGGCGCGATCCGGCTCAACCTGCGCGACGCGCCAGTGTCGGTCG
>CAIUDO010000693.1 GCA_903897935.1 uncultured Pseudomonadota bacterium | reverse complement strand
GAGGACGACGTCGCTCCTCGGTCACGTGCTCCAGCACGCTCCCTCCTCGCGAACGGCCCGGTCAACTACGTTGACCGGGCCTCGCCGCCCTCGCACGGGCCTCGCTCAGCGCACTCGGTCCGCGCTTCCCCGAAGACTGCTTGCGGCGTCGTGCGCCGCACGACCGCTGCGTTGCTGGGGACCGAGCTGAATTGTGCCGGTGGCCGGTTCGACCAGGGGTGGGTGAGCTGCGAGGAGACCGACGGGCGTGCGTCGACGGACGGGCGGCGGCACGACCACGGGTGGGCGTTCTTGGTGCGGTTGGACCGCAAGCCTGACGACCCGCCCGAGCGCGTCACGAGCTGGGGCCGGTTCAAGCGCGAGGGCGTGGTCATGGACCCCACGACGCGCGTCGTCTACATGACCGAAGACGATGAAAACGGGCGGATCTACCGCTTCGTCCCCTCGACGGACGACCCGTTCGGGCCCGGCAGCCTGCAGGCGCTCGTCGTCGACGGCCACACCGACACGTCGCCCTGGAAGGCAGGCGACAAAGGCGCGGTGTCGTGGGTCGAGGTCGCCGACCCCGGCGCCAGCGGCGCCACCTGCCGCGAACAGGCCGCAAAGGCGGGCGCGGCGCGGGTCTTCCGCGGCGAAGGCGTCACCTGGCTGGACGGCAGCGTCTGGTTCACCGCGACCCAAGGTGGACCGGCCAACGCGGGCCAACTGTTCCGGTATACCCCTGGCAAGGAGGAGCTCGAGGCGGTCGTGGTGGTCGAGGACCGCGCGGTGCTGTCGATGCCCGACAACCTCGTCGCGACGCCGGGCGGCGGGCTGCTCGTCGCCGAAGACAACTACGACGCAAAAGACGGCTGTCGGGGCCAGTTCCTGCGCCTCGTCACCCCGGACGGGCAGATCACCGACCTCGCGTTCAACCGCCACGCCGAGCACGACGGCGAGGAGGTGCGCCCCGGCGCCGAGTTCGCTGGGCCGTGCTTCTCACCCGACAAGACCGTGCTGTTCGTCAACCTGCAGGGCCCGGAAGACGTGACCGTCGCGATCACCGGCCCGTGGCCGTGGCTCGCGTGATCAGTCGGGTACGCCCGTCACCTTCGCGAACACCAGCTCGATCACGCGGAACGGCGCCAGCCGCTTGAGCCAGAAGCGGAGCTTCGCGCTCGTGCCCATCACGTGGCGGAGCGGCGGGTTGCGGCTGCCCAGGATGCGCAGCACGCGGTCGGCGACGTCCTGGGCGTTCCCGCCGTTGGCGTCGGCTTTGTCGGCGAGGGCCTCCATCTTCTTGATGCGGCGGGCGTACGGGCTGTCCGGGTCGGCGGCGCGGCGGGCGACCACGCGGTTGCGGCCCATGATGTCGGTCCGGTATGGGCCGGGCTCCACCAGCGTGACGATCACCCCGAACGGCGCCAGCTCGTGGCGCAGCGCCTCGCCGAGCCCCTCGACCGCGAACTTGCTGGCTGCGTACGCCCCGAGGCCCGGCGTGGCGATCAGGCCCGCCGCGGAGCCGATCATCACGACGTGGCCGCTGCGCTGCGCGCGCATCGTGGGCAGCACGAGCTGAGTCAGCGCGAGCAGCGAGAACACGTTGATGTCGAACAGGCGCTGCAGCTCGTCGGGCTCGATCTGCTCGAGGAACCCGCCGAGCGGGACGCCGGCGTTGTTGACGAGGGCGTCGACGCGGCCTCGCTCGGCGAGCACACGCGCGACCGCGGCCTCGCGCTGGGCGGCGTCGGTGACGTCGAGCGCGATCGGGTGCAGCTCGAGGCCGTCCATGCCCTCCATGAGCGCGCCGCTCGTCGTGACGTCGCGCAGGCCGGCGTAGACGACGTGACCGGCGCGGGCGGCCGAGCGCGCGATGAGCATGCCGAACCCCGACCGACAGCCCGTCACCAGGATGACCATGCGACCCTCCGGAGCGCGGGTAACCGCTGGAGGAGCGGCTCGCTGTTGGCCGTATGCCGTTAGCCAGTCCGATCCTTGGTAATGACGTCGGCCGGCTCGTCGTCGAGGCGGTCGAGCGAGCGCAGCGACGGGAACAGGCGCGTCCACGTCGTCGTGACCAGCACCACGATCAACCCACCGACGACGACGGCGGCGCGCGGGCCCAGCGCGGTCGCGGCGACGCCCGACTCGAGCTCACCCAGCTCGTTGCTCGCGCCCACGAACACCTGGTTGACCGCCACGACCCGGCCGCGCACCTCCTCGGGGGTGCGGAGCTGGATCAGGTTCTGCCGCACGACGACGCTGACCATGTCCGACGCGCCGATCACCACCAGCGCGACCAGCGCGGTCGGCAGGTCGGGCGCCACCCCCAGCAGCACCGTCGCGAGGCCGAACACGGTGACCGATACGAACAAGGTACGACCTACCTTCGCGCTGAGCGGCCGCCACGCCATCCACGCCGCCGCCCCGACCGCGCCGAGCCCGGTGGCCGACCGCAGCAGGCCGAGCCCCCACGGGCCGATGACCAGCAGGTCCCGCGCGAACACCGGCAGCAGCGCGACGGCGCCCCCGAAGAACACCGCGACGACGTCGAGCGAGAGCGCGCCGAGCAGCACCGGGGTGCGCCGAACGTGACTTAGCCCCCCGGCGACGCGGCGAAGCATCGGCTCTTTGGCCGCCTCGGCTGGGTCGGGGATCGGGATCGTCGTGTACATCAACGCGCCGAGCGCGTACCCGGCAGTCGCGATCATGTGCGTGGCCGGCACGCCGAGCCCGGCGACCAAACCGCCGGCCATCGCGGGGCCGAGCAGCGTGCAGAGCTGGAACACCCCGGAATTCAGCGTGACGGCCCGCACCAGCACGCCGCGCGGGACCAACAGCGGCAGCACGGCGCCCGACGCGGCGGCGAGCAACGAGCGCATGGACCCCACGCCGACGAGCACCAAGAACAGCGCGTACCGCGGCGCGTCCGGAGACGACGCCGCGACCAGCAGCGCGCCGAGGATCGCGAGCGCCGACAGCCCTACGATCGCGATACGGCCGCGGTTGTAGCGGTCCGCGAGGTCGCCGGCGACGGGCGCGGTCAGCAAGAACGGCAAGAAGATGGCGAGGCCGACCCAGCCGAGGTCCATCACCTCGCCGCTGCGGTCGTACACCTGCCAGCCGACCGCGACCGACTGCACCTGCCACGCCAAGACGACGACGACCCGCATGAGCAGGTATCGGCGGAACACCGGCAGTTCGAGGGCCGCGTTCACGAAGCGGTCTGACCCATCCGGGCGCGCAGCGCGACCATGGCCTCGTGGGGGTAGTCGTGCGCGCCGGCCCACCGGATCCACGCGTCGACCGACGCGCGTTGTTGGTCGCCGACCTTGGTGAAGTGCACCTGGAGGTAGGTCTCGATGTCGAACGGCATCAGCGCGGGCGCGAGCCGCGTCGCGAGGCGCATGATCCACGGGCGCGCCACCCACCGCATCGGCCCGGGGTCGAGGCCGCGCATCGCCGCGCCTACCGTCACCGCCTCGCGCGCGGCCCGCGCGGCGAGCTCCGGGCAGTCCGAGCGCCGAAAGTCGGCGAAGCGCCAGCCGGCTACCTGCAACCCGGCGATCGTGCACGCGAGCAGGCCCGTGCCGCGCGCGGCGATCGCGAGCTGGTCGGCG
>CAIUDO010000692.1 GCA_903897935.1 uncultured Pseudomonadota bacterium | reverse complement strand
GGCCGCCGTACCCGTCGGATCCGCGCCCACTTGGGCGGCGGTCGTGGCGTGCGGGTTCGAGGTCGAGGCGACGTGACCAGAGATAGACGCCGCTGCGGTCCCCCCGACCGCGTCAACCGTCCACACCGTCCCCGACCCCGATACCGTGATGTCCCCCTTGTCGCCGTCTGTCACGCCGCCCGCGGATACCGTCGCCCAAGTGTTGTCGCCGCGGAGATACGTCGTCGCGTCGGCGGTCCCGGTCCCCAGCCGTGCCGCTGGAACCAGGTTCTGCACGTCGTTCGTGCGACCCGGCCCCATCACCAGGATCTCACCCGTCGACGCGTGGACGCGGACCACGCGGCCGATGTTCTGGACGAGCTCCGTCGTCCCAGTCGGCCGGGTGCCGGTTAGCCCGCCGCCGACGGCAACGAAGGCCACGCCGTTAATGGCATAGCTCGCGGTGTTTAGACCGCGCACGATCCCAAGCGACGTGGCGAAGCCCTGCCCGTTCTGGGCCAGGGTTGTCTCAAGCAAGCCGATCGCCGGCATCTTCGCCGACACCCCCGCGTCAGCGGCGGCGACCTCCGTCGCTCCCGAGGCGCCGACAGACCCGGTCGCATACACTGGCGTGCCCGCCACCAACTGCCCGCCGCTGGTGTTCTTCACCGCGAAGCGCACCGCCTCGACGTGGGCATAGGTCTGATCCCCGCGGAGGAAGGTCGACGCGTCAGCCGTGCCGGTACCCAGGCGGGCGGTGGCCACTGGGCTGTCCAGCGTCCAGACACTGCCGCCACCCGACACGGTGATGTCGCCCCGATCCCCGTCGGCGACCAGCGCGGCACCGGAGCCCACAGCACCCGAGCGAAGCCGGATCGTGAAGACACGCGGCGTCAGCGTCGAGGCCCTAGACCGGAGTGAGAGCGTGGTCACACCCACACCGTCGCGGTCCGCACCACCTGCAGCGAGCCCTCGACGAGCGTGACCCGCCGCCCGTTGGTCAAGGTCGCGACGACCTCATAAACCGCGAAGCCCGGGGCGAGCTGCGCGGTGTCGGCGTAGGCGGCTTCGACAGTCCACGCACCGCCGGCACCCGAGACGGTACCCGAGCAGGTCACGAGCAACAGCCCGCCGGGCTCTGACCGGATCTCGCATTGAACCGTCGACAGCGTCTCGATCGTCCCGTCGTCAGCCGTGGGCGCGGTACCGTCGAGGATCCACGTCCTTCCGATACGGACTACGTCGTCGTGCTGCAGGACGTCGATCGGCATATCAGGCGGACCGACCGGCGATGAGGGCCTTATAGGACACCGTGCCAGCGCTCGCCGCAACCGGGATCAGGTCCGCAGTTCCGGCAGTGGTCGCCAGCCCGGCGGTCCCAAGGTCGAGCAGGAGCGCGCCGCCAGGCGGGATCACGATCTTGTCAGTCGACCCGGAGAGGATCCCGATCAGGTTCGCGGCGCCGCCGACCAGGAGGTTCCCCGCCGCGGCGGTGTTCTCGAGGTAGACGTATTGAACGTCGGCGAAGCTCGTCGTGGCGCCGCCGGCGATCTGCGAGGTCAGCGACCCGACCAGGTCGATCGACGATCCGCCGGTCCCGACCGAGCCGGAAGCGGTGGACCACACCCGGTCGATCTCGCCGT
Organism: uncultured Pseudomonadota bacterium; assembly: GCA_903897935.1. Taxonomy (GTDB): domain Bacteria; phylum Myxococcota_A; class UBA796; order UBA796; genus CAIUDO01. The sequence continues at coordinate 3 of CAIUDO010000692.1, read as the reverse complement.
TCG
>CAIUDO010000691.1 GCA_903897935.1 uncultured Pseudomonadota bacterium | reverse complement strand
GGCCGACCCACCGTGCACGGCGGCGGTCGCGTCCATCGCGGCGGCGACGGCCGGCAGGGCCACCAGCTCGGTCTGGGCCGTCTCAATCATGAGACGAACGTCCTTTCGGGCCATGGCCAGGCTGAACGACGTGGGGTCGATCGGCGCCGACGCGACGCGACGGGCGCTCTGCGGCATCGCCGCCCCGGGCTGGAAGTGGTCGAACAAGCGCAGGGTGGTGTCGGCGTCGAGGCCGGCGCCGGCGCCGACCGCCAGCATGTCGCCGAGGACGCCGGCCATGCCGATGAGCACGGCGTTGCCGCACAGCTTGTAGACGGCGGCGAGATCCGCGCGCTCGCCGACGTGCCAGACCTCACCGGTCATCGGCTCGAGCTCCGGCCGGAGCGCCTCGACGGTGGCGGTGGGGCCGGCGATCAGCATGCGCCCTTTGCCGGTGCGGGCGTTGCTCGGCCCCATGAACACCGGCGCGTGCAGGTACACCACCCCTTCGGCGGTGAGGCGGGCGGCGCGCTCGGCGACGCGCGCCGGCTGGTTGGTGGAGTGGTCGACGATCGGCGCGCCGTCGGCGAGCCCGGGCCGCAGCGCGGCGATCACCTCGTCCACGGCGCTGTCTTCGGAGAGCACGAGGTGCACGCGCTCCGCGCCGCGCGCGGCTTGTTCCGGCGTTGCTGCGACCTCGGCGCCGATCGCCTCGAGGGCGCGCGCCTTGTCGAGGCTGCGGTTCCACACGGTGACGGCCAGTCCGCGGCCCAACATGTGAGCGACGATGCCCGATCCCAACAACCCGGTCCCGAGGACGGCGACGCGCACGATGACCTCCTGTGGCCCGACCTCGTAGTCGGCCGGTCGCGCCGTCACCACCTCGCCCGTGGGGCGATATGGTGGCGCCGGGAGCGGGCTGTGGATCCGACGACGATCGTGCTCGGGGCGTCCTGCCTGCTGGGTCTCGCGACGAGCTGCGTCGCGGTCGGCGTCAGCGGCATGGGTGGTCGACTGCCCGCGGTCGCGTGGGCCGCGCCCGCCGGGTTCGCAGGGTTCGTCGGCGCGTTTCGTTCTGCGTCCGTGTTGGTGTCGTCGACGTCGTCGTTGGGTTCGGTGCCCCTCGACGCGCTTGTCCCGGCGGCTGGCGGCGCGTTGGCGTCGGCGGCGCAGGTCGGCACGCTCGGGCTCGGCATCTGCGGCGCCATCCTCGCCGCGACGTCCTGGGGGCTCGCGCTGGGGGCGATGTTCGCTCCGGGGCGGTTCGCGCCCGGCCGGACGATGCTGGCGGTGGGGACCGCCGCGTTCGCCCCGACCGTGTGCAGCGCGTTGGTGTGGGCGCTGTCGGGGCCGGGCGCCGCGGTGGCGTTCGGGCTGTCGACGGTCGCGATCGCGCTCGGGCCGGCGACCGCGACCGCGCGGGACCGGCGGGCGCGCCCGATCGCTCCGACGGTCGCGGCGCTCGCGGTGGGCGCGGCGATGGTCGGGGCGATGGCCCTGCGCCCCGATGATCCGCTCCTGATCGGCCTCGCTGCGTCGGCGGTGCTGCCGTGCGCGACGGTGGCGGCGCTCCCGGGGCTGCGTCGGTCCGGCGTCGGCGCGTTGTTCACCGGCACGGCGGCCCTGCTCGCGCTCGGCGTGCTGCTCGCGCCGTTCGGCGTCGCGCGGGCGCGTCGGGTCCCGTTGGAGACGCTGATCGACGCCGGCGCGGCCACGGCGCTCGGCGCTGACGTCCCGGCGGCCGTCGGTGTGCGCGGTGAGGCCGGCGGTGAGCCGGTGGTCGGGCACTGCGTCGTGAGCCTGGTCGGCGGCTCGGCGGTGGCCGAGCCCTTGTACCCAGCGGGCGTCGCGGGGTTGCCGAGCCACCCGAGCTGCCCGCCCGGGTCGGGCGCGGTGCTCCCGCTGCCGGGGTCGGCGCGGCCGGTCGTCGCGGCGGCCCCGGGCGCGCCCGCGCTCGACCTGCTGAAGACCGCCTGGTTCACGGGCGGGGGCACGTTGTCGCTGCTGGTC
>CAIUDO010000690.1 GCA_903897935.1 uncultured Pseudomonadota bacterium | reverse complement strand
GACGTGATCGACGAGCTGCTGGCGTACCTGCGGGCGAGCGTCGCCGGCGACGACGTGTCGGACGGCACCCTGCTGGCCGAGTTCGCTCGGTGCTACCTGCGCGGGGTGGCCGATGGCACCGAGGACGTCGGGGAGCTGCCCGCGATGGAGCCGGCGGTGCTGCACCTGCAGGTCGCCCCCGACGGGCACGTGCAGGGGTACGACGCCGAGACGTCCGATACGATCGCCTCGCAGGTGGCCTGCGACGCCAAGATCGTCGACGAGGACGGCGCCACCGCGCGCACGATCCCCTCGCGCGTGCGGACGATCGTGTTGGATCGCGATCGTCGCCGCTGCGCGGTCCCAGGGTGCTCGGGCCGGTTCTGGCTGCACCTGCACCACCTTCGGCCGTTTTCGCTCGACGGGTCCCACGATCCCACGAACCTCCTGACCCTGTGCGCGTGCCACCATCGCCTGCTCCACGAGGGTAACCTCCGGGTCGAGGTCGACGACGACGGGGCGGTGCACGCTGAGCGCCCGGACGGCTCGGTGCGCGTGGGCCCGCCGGAGCCGCGTCGGCGGCCGACCCACGTGGGTCGCGGCAGACGCGGCGCCGAAGCGTCGACGGTGCTGGCGCACCGGCCGACCTGCGCGCACGCGCGGCCCGGCCGGTGACGTCAGCGCGCGCCGCCCGTCACGTCAGGAAGCCGTACCAGACCGCGGGGAGCGCCCGCGCGACGAGCACGATCAGCAGCGGCACGTAGGCGATCCGCACGAGGGACAGCGCGCGCGACCACGCCGGGTCGTGCTCCGGCACCAACACGAGCAGCTCCGAGGCCGGACCGTACGCGGGCGCGGGCGCGCGGACGAGCGCCAACGGCAGCCCGACCAGCGCGCGGCCGAGGCCACCCAGCGGGCCCATCGCGGGGACCAACCCGAGCACCAGCAGCGGGATCACCGCCGTGTCGATCGGCGACGCCGGGCACAAGGCCAACCAGACCAACAACACGAGGCTGGTGCGCGTCTCGAGCACGCGCTCGCGGTCGGACGTCCACGCGACGTGGAAGTCGCTGCGCGCGGGCGCCCGCCAGCCCACCTCCGCGATCACCTGGAGCACCCGCACCAGCAAGAACGGCGTACACGCGAGCACCGCGACGACCCACAGCGTGCCCAACATCGGCCACCGCTCGGACGGACCGACCAGCGGCGCCGCGCACGCGCCCAGGCCGACGGCGATGACGACCCGGGTGAGCCACGGCGCCGCGTACGTCGCCGCCGACCCCACGAACGCGCGCCAGGCGACCCGCTCCACCTCCATGGACGTACGCCAGTCTTCACGCAGCAGTCGCGCGCCGCGCACGCTCGCGGCCACCTCGTCGGCGAGCACGAACACGCCCGCGACCACCGAGACCCCCACCCCCACGTAGGCGAGCGACAAAGCGCGAGCTTCGCCCGTCACCGCGAGCACGAGCAGCGCCGCGCCGAACAGGTGCCACGCCAACGTCGCGACCATCCGCAGCAGCTCCGGCAGCGGCCCCCACCGCGCCATCGCGTGGCCGAGCTCGTGCGCGGCCACCGCGCGCGCCGAGGCGCGCTCGGACGACCACGTCGCGGGCGCGAGGCCGAGGAACCCGACCGCAGGCCAATAAGCGTCGACCGGGCCCACCTCGTGCGGGGTGACGCCCACCCGAAGCCCCGGCAGGTTGCGCGCGCGGCGCTCGAGGAACGTGCCGGCGGGCGCGCCCGCGTCGACGTCCCCGCGGCTGGCCGCCCACCGCGCCACGCCGCCCGCAGCGACCGTCGTGAGGAACGGCGCCGCCAACAAGCCGAGCACCACCGCGACCCGGTACCCATCGCTCACCATGGCACCCTCCCGCGCACACCGACCGGGCCAGCCCCCGTGGGTTCCGTCCGCGGCGTCAACATAACGTCAGCCGACGGCCGACTACCGCGGGTCGCGCGTCACCTCCGCGCTCGCGAGCATGAGCCTGCCCGCCGGGTCGAGCACCAGCGCGTCGATCGCGCCCGGGAACGGCAGCTCGGCCCGCCCGACCCCGTCGACGACCACGACCCGCCCCCGCGCGGAGCCTGCGGGGCCACGGACCTCGAACGGGAGCTCGAACGTCCCGAACGGCACATCGCTCCGCGCGTCGACGCGCACGACGTCCCCGTCCGCCGACCACGACGCGACCACCTTCGGGGCGACCGCGGTCGACAACCAGAAGTCCACGACGGGCCTGACGTCGCGGCCGGCGGCCTCCGAGAGCGCGCGCCCGATCCGGTCGACGTCGAACCCACCCCCGACGCGGCCAGACGCCACCCCGTCCATCGCGGCGAGCCACGCGCGGTCGCCTACCGTCTCCCGGAGCGCGCCCCTGATCGCGCCCGTCGCGAAGCACAACGAAACCAGCGGTCCCCCAGGGTTGTACCCGAACCCGTCCACCGGCGTGGAGCCCCGCGGAACGGACGCTACGCAGTCCGCCGGGGCTCGGTGCCACGGGGCCACGTCGTCGCCGAACAACGTCTCGGCGAGCATGACCCCGTAGGTGCGGGCGACCCCGCTCGCGATCGCGAACGCCTCCGGACCCCCCTCGAGCCACCCGACCCAGTGCTGCGCCGCGAAGTCCTCCGCGAGGAACACCCACTCCAGGTGTGGCAAGCCGTTCCTCAGGCGAACCTCGGCGAACGACACCCCAAACAACGCGCCGGTCGGCAGCGTGACGACGCCCGCGCGCGCCGGGTCGTGCACTAGCAGGCTGCTGAAATAGTCGGAGCGTCGCACCGACCTTTTCGCGGACGTGCCGGGTGCGCTGCGGGTGATTCCTGGCGTTGGACGATCGCTTGAGCGCGTAGCGTTCCGCGCGAACGGTCGATG